>NZ_JAAVWA010000010.1:0-127515 GCF_017355725.1 Anabaena sp. 54 | reverse complement strand
TTACTGATTGTTTGATGATAGCATCAGTGTTTTATAGGAATCGCTTTTTGGGAAAAACTTTTTGGTTTACTGATCATAGGCATATTCTCAAAGTCCATGAAGTCATTCAAGCAGGTGAGCTTTTTGGCGTGGTGATGGAATATATTGATGGAGTAACTTTATTTCAATATATTCGACAAAATGGACAATTGGCAGAAAGCGAAGCACTATTATATATAAATCAAATTGGTCAGGCTTTAGAATATATTCACGCTAAAGGCAGTTTACACCGGGACATTAAACCTGCAAATATTCTTTTACGACAAAATAAACAAGAAGCGGTTTTAATTGATTTTGGTTTAACTCGCAGTATTGCAACTAAAAGCATGACAAATGCTTTAACAGAAGGTTATGCACCTATTGAACAATATCGTCGCAAAGGGAGTTTTGGACCCCATACCGATGTTTATGCTTTAGCTGCTACTTTATATTATCTGCTCACGGCTGACGGACTCAACAAAGAGGGTGAATTTAGTCCCGTACCCGCACAAAACCGGAAATATGATGATGAACCTTTACCCGCACCAAGACATTATAATTCTGGCATTAGTCAGAGGGTGAATGATGCTATTTTGCAGGGTATGGAAATAGAACCGGAAAAGCGGACTCCGACGGTGTTGAAGTTTCGGGAAAATTTGGGTTTGGTGGTTCAAAAACCCATTAATTTTGATATTCAACAACTCATCAAAAATGTAGAGACGTTCCATGGAACGTCTCTACAAACATCTAATATGGACTACGGGAAACTGGGTGACTACCTCGCACAAGGGGAATGGAAAGAAGCAGACGCGGAAACATTACGGGTAATGTTAGCGGTTGCGAAACGGGAAAAGGAAGGTTGGTTAGATGATGAACATATTGATAATTTTCCCTGTGAAGACCTCCGCACCATTGACCAATTGTGGGTAAAATATAGTGATGGGCGTTTTGGTTTTTCTGTGCAAAAACGCATTTATCAAAGTTTAGGTGGAACGAGAGGATATAACTCAGACATCTGGAAGAAGTTCGGGGACAAGGTAGGATGGAGAAAAGGAGGAGACTGGTTGTACTACACAGATATTACTTTTGACAAGAAAGCACCAGAAGGCCACCTCCCTTATTTAGCATTATGGAGATTCTTAGTGGATTATGGGGAGGGAAGGAAGATTGGGTGGGAAGATGGGTTGGGTTCTTCTCTCGCGTCCAGACTTGTAAACTGTAACATTTAAGGGTTACAGAAAAATATTAAGTCAGAATCAGGATGTCCAGGATTTTAGGATGTACAGGATTGTGATACTATACATTACCTATCCTGAAAACCAACATAAATCATGTCATGTTTGATGAAATATTACAAAGAATAAGAGAAAAAATTACATCACTTCAATATGTAATGACACTTCATGCAGAAGAAGAAATGAACGATGATAACTTAACAATATATGACATCGAACAAAGTATCCTGAATGGTGAAATTATAGAACGTCAAAAAGACAGAATTACCGCAGAATCAAAATATCGCATTAGAGGAGTAACCACCGATGGTGTAGAAATTGAAATTATCACTAAACTCAGTCTGAGCGGAAAATTAGTTATCATTACAGTATATACAGTTTAAAATCAGGTAACAGAAATATGAAATGCGACATTTGTAATAGCGAAGGTGTACATATCCGCAACATTACCAGAACTTATGGGAAAGGAGAAGAATTACTAATAATTGAAAATCTACCTATTATTAGTTGTCCTCATTGCGGTGAAAGTTACATGACAGCAGAAACATTACATAAAATTGAACAAATTAAACTCAACCGCAAAAATCTTGCAGTTGCACGTTTTATAGATGTTGTAAGCTTGAGTGCGTAGAATGTGTTAGGAATGCGTTAATTGTCACAAATCAGGTGGTTATCGAGCGAAGTCGAGATAATATCCAGGATTAAAGGATGTACAGGATGGTAATTTATAGATGGTTTGTTTGGTGATGAAAGTTGTATTTGTCTGAATCAGGATAACCAGGATTAAAGGATGTACAGGATGGTAATTTATAGATAGTTTGTTGGTGATGAAATTTGCATTTGTCTGAATCAGGATATCCAGGATTAAAGGATTGACAGGATGGTAATTTATAGATGGTTTAAATTATTAAAAAATAATCATTCAAAAACATCCTAAAAAAAACCAACTCCCTACCAAAAACCATCCAATAACATCCTGTACATCCTCAAATCCTGGACATCCTGATTCTGACAAAAAAATCACCAACTCCCTACCAAAAATCATCTAATAACATCCTGTAAATCTTTACATCCTGGATATCCTGATTCAGAATATTACAGAATAAGATATGATCAAATTGGGTAAATAATCAAAATAATCTATGAATACACTAGAACTTCGTGAACAAATCCAAGAATATGTTGAACAACTGTCACCTGAAAAATTACTAGTAGCAGTTGATTTTTTAGCATATCTAGCAACAAGAGAAGATGATGCTACTCAAGAGTTATTAGAAATTGTAGGATTTAAAGAAAATTTTGATCATGCTAGAGAAAACGTAAAACAAGGAAAGGTGATTACTGTTGACCAACTTAAACGAAAATATTAATTATACTGTTGTTATTAGTATTAATGCAGGGGAGTTTTTTGAATCTGCTTCTGCCATCTTACAACGGAAGTTAGATAGATGTTTTGATCGTTTAAAAATTAATCCTCGTAATCATCCTAATATAAACTCTCTCAAAGGTGAGTTATCAGGTTATTATCGTTATCGAGTAGGTGACTATAGAGTTATTTATGAAGTTAATGATGATTTAAAAATGGTAACAGTTGTTTTTATTGCCCATAGAAGTAAAGTTTATGAATAGCTTGTAGGGTGCGTTAGAATAACCAAAAGATTATAAAATGTACACATAAATTAACTACGCGACGCACCATTGATATTGTCTGAATCAGGATAACCAGGATTAAAGGATTAACAGGATGGTAATTTATAGCTGGTTTAAATTATTCAAAAACAATCATTCAAAAACATCCTAAAAAAAACCAACTCCCCACCAAAAATCATCCAACAACATCCTGAAAATCCTCAAATCCTGGACATCCTGATTCAGACAAATAAAACCTCAAACTCCCACCAAAAATCATCCAACAACATCCTGAAAATCCTCAAATCCTGGATATCCTGATTCTGACAAAATAAAATCATCCAACAACATCCTGAAAATCCTCAAATCCTGGATATCCTGATTCAGACAAAAATACTTTCGGGAAAACAAAACCCTATATATATGGGCGCACAGATTTCCACTGTAATTAAACAATAACCGAAACTTGGAAACTTGTCAAGAGTATTTTTAATAATTGTCCTGTTTTTTTATCCAACCTCCTCGGCAAAAATCCCCAAACTATGTAAAATAATGACAAGATATTTAAATCAACATCTGCGGTATCGAACTTATGATTAAGAAGCTAAAACTACCCCAAAAATTAATGCTGCTTGGTTCAGGAGAACTGGGAAAAGAATTTGTCATTGCTGCTCAACGTCTAGGCAATTATATCATTGCTGTGGACAGATATGCCGATGCACCCGCCATGCAGGTAGCTGATTGTGCAGAAGTTATTTCTATGCTAAGTGCTGATGATTTAGAAGCGGTTGTCAATAAACATCAACCCGATTTTATTATTCCCGAAATTGAAGCAATTAGAACCGAAAAATTACAAGAATTTGAACAAAGAGGAATTACAGTTATTCCCACAGCAGCGGCGACTAATTACACCATGAACCGCGACAGAATTAGGGAATTAGCACATCAAGAATTAGGAATTAGGACTGCTAAATATGGTTATGCTGTCACTTTAGAAGAGCTAATTACTATTTCTGAAAAAATTGGTTTTCCCAATGTTGTCAAACCTGTGATGTCATCTTCTGGAAAAGGTCAATCTGTCGTTAATGATAGAAGTGAAGTAGAAAAAGCTTGGAATTATGCTATTTCTAATTCTCGTGGTGATAGCCAAAAGGTAATTGTTGAAGAATTTATTAATTTTGAAATTGAAATTACTTTACTAACTATTAAACAATGGGACGCACCGACAATTTTCTGTTCCCCCATTGGTCACCGTCAAGAAAGAGGTGATTATCAAGAATCTTGGCAACCCGCAGCTATTTCTGAAGATAAAATTTTAGCATCTCAAGAAATTGCTAAAAAAGTTACTGATGCTTTAGGTGGTGCGGGAATTTTTGGGGTTGAATTTTTCATTACTAAAGATGAAGTCATTTTTTCAGAACTGTCTCCCAGACCCCATGATACAGGGATGGTGACATTAATTTCTCAGAATTTGAATGAATTTGAATTACATCTGCGAGCTATTTTAGGTTTACCAATTCCCCATATTGAACAGTTAGGATTTTCTGCAAGTGCGGTAATTTTAGCTTCGGAAAAATCTGATTCTATTACTTTTACTGGTGTAGCTGAAGCTTTAGCTGAAAAAGATGTAGATATTAAGTTATTTGGTAAACCTACTGCTCATCCTTATCGTCGCATGGGTGTGGCTTTAGCAAAAGGTGGGGATATTCAAGAAGCTAGAGAAAAGGCGACAAAAGCAGCTAGTCAGGTGAAAATAAATTAAGCATTCAGCTATAGCGGTATGCACTGGCAATGAGATGAAAGGTTTATTATAAAAGTCTATAATAAGGAACTTTTTCTTCTTTCTTGCTATTGAATGGGCGCAGTCCTTGGGTTCAAGGGGCGCAGACCCTGCGCCCCTACAGAATATTTGATTTATGAGTATGAGAGCCAGAATTGAAAATAATGTTTTATTTATTCATCATGAAGATGTACCAGAATTTAAAAAAGGCGGTTCTGTGGTTAGAAATTCTTACTTTTGGGCTTTACGTTCCATTGCTGGACGTGCTAGACGCTATCATGATTGGGAATATGAATCAGAAGTTTGGTTTGCACTGGAACGAATGCTTTTGTCTTTTACTGAATCTGGGTATTTAGGTTATAAAGAAACAATGTTAGAGTTTCCCTTATCGCAAGGTGAAATTCCCAGTGTGTTGCGGAATGCAGCCACTTGGGAATAAATTTCAGGAAATTAACACTTCCTCTTGAAGTAAATTAGGATAAGTAGTGGGACACAATTAATTACACAATGTCATTGCGTTAGCGCAGCGTGGCGTTAGCCATATGGAACGAAGTGAAATGAAGCAATTCCAAGGGTTGTGATTGCTTCCCTTCCCTCGCAATGACTGTAAATATTTTTGTCTAATTATTTAGATTCAAGAATACTCAGCTAATTGGTGTAATTACGTGCAGGAGAGTCACTAATGAGAGAACCCAGTAAAAATTCAAATTCTAAACCTTTATTTACTCAAGAAACACCAACAGAAGTAGAACAAATGGGGCTAACCTGGTTAGTAGCAGCGGCTATAGTCACAGCAATTATGTGGCAAATACCCATAGGTAATTATATTTTGTACCCATTTTCTATCTTAGCTACTTGGTTTCATGAAATGGGTCACGGTTTGATGGCTTTGATGTTGGGGGGACAATTTCAAAAACTAGAAATTTTTGGTAACGGTTCTGGCGTAGCTCATTATACTTTAAGTAACACCTGGGGATACCTTGGTATCGGCTTAGTAGCGGCTGCGGGTCCAATGGGTCCACCTATTGCCGGTGCCAGCTTAATTCTCGCTTCTGGGAGTTGGAAAACAACTTCCTTGAGTTTAAAGATTTTAGGTGGATTTTTACTGCTGTCTACATTAATTTGGGTGCGTTCTTGGTTTGGCTTTGTGGCTATTCCCCTGTTAGGTTTGATGATATTGGGAATTGCGTTAAAAACACCTCTTTGGGTACAAGGGTTTGCAATTCAATTTTTAGGTGTGCAGGCTTGTGTCAGTACCTATCACCAACTTGATTATTTATTTAGTTATACTGCGGGTCCCCTAGGATTATCAGATACAGGACAAATGCAGAGGTATTTATTTTTACCTTATTGGTTTTGGGGGCTATTAATGGCGATCGCTTCTCTGGTTATTTTAGTCCAAAGTCTGCGCGTTGTCTATTCAACAAATCAGCAATAAATACTATTGATATTATTCAATCTGTTCACAACAAATTAACAGTTTTTCCATAGCTTCAGCCAAAGAAATTAACTCTTGCCAAGAAGAACCACTAACTAAGTTTTGAGCGTGTGCTAAACGGTTACGTAAACGTTCAGCAGACTTGAGAAACTTTTCCCCAGAGCGTTTTGAATTCAATCCTAATTGCGGAAGTAGTTCTGGTTGATTTAATATCAATTCTCGCTTATCGCAAAATTGCAAATAGTCTAATAAATCTGTAGCTTCGTTTCTTTCTCGACTCTCACGCCATAATTTTTGAGCCGCCTCCAGTCTATCAGGTTTAAGAAATTGTTGCCAAGAATCTTGAGGATAATAAAGCCTGACCAATCGTAACAAATTCATTTCTAAAAGGGTGATAAAGCTAAACAGTAGCATTCGCACAGGGGCTTTTTGTAAATCACCGTAAGTAATAATACCACTAACTTGGTTAGAATCTAAGACAAATAATCTGGGTTTTTGTGCTAAGATAGGCAATAATTTCATCAAAGGTGTGGAAATAGCAATTAATTCTTGGGGATGAAATATCTGTTGGTAGTCGCTACATTTTCCAGCCTGACATTGTATTAAATGAGAACGTTCCACATAACCACTAATAATATTTTCTGTCTCTACCCCTACCACATCAAAATCTTGTAACTGCATCCAATGTAATACTTCTTTGACATCAGCATCAACCGACACAGCCTTGAGAGGTTCGGCTACATATTCTATAGTGATACTTTTCTCAAATAGGCCGCGTAAATCTTGCGAGCGTGATTTTAGCTGTTTCATCTACCCTGAGAAATAAAATAAATATTAGCAAAATTAGTATTTCATAAAACTCCCTACCATAACTGTTATTTAGATTCATCTTTGTCAAAGTAGGAATAACTTTTCCACTATAGTTTAATTTTTGATACAGTATTAATGCTGAATGTAATATAACGCAATTATTTTCCATGTCAACACAAAAACCATCTGTGAGTCTGATTCGGGCTAAATCTTACGAACAGGAAGCTTTAAAAGAATCCTTGGAAACACTCCTAGAGCCTTTAGGGGGTATGGCTGCTTTTGTGAAACCGGGAAACCGCGTTTTACTCAAACCCAACTTACTCACCGGTTCTCGTCCGACTAAAGAATGTACCACCCGTCCAGAATTAGTGCGTGCCGTTGCCGAAATGGTAATTGCCGTTGGTGGCAACCCATTTTTAGGCGATAGTCCCGCTTTTGGTAGTGCTAAAGGTGTGGCTATAGCCAATGGGTTATTACCAATTTTGGAAGAACTAAAGTTACCACTTGTGGAATTTCATGGTAAACGTTATCAAACGGTAAACGATAATTTTAATCACTTGCTTTTATCTAAAGAAGCAATGGAAGCAGATGTGATTATTAATCTTCCTAAAGTGAAATCTCATATGCAATTAACCTTAACTTTAGGAGTAAAAAATCTCTTTGGCTGTGTTCCTGGGAAAATGAAAGCTTGGTGGCACATGGAAGCTGGCAAAGATGCTAACAAATTCGGAGAAATGTTGGTAGAAACTGCCAGAGCAATTAATCCAACTTTAACAATTTTAGATGGAATTATTGGTCATGAAGGTAATGGACCAAGTGGGGGAGAACCTCGGAAATTAGAAATTCTAGCAGCTGCAAGTAATGTATTTGCTTTAGATAGAGCAATGTTAGAAATTCTCCAAGTTGCACCCGCACAAGTTCCCACAGTTGCAGCTTCCCAAAGATTGGGAATATGTCCAGAATTAAGTGATATTCACTTTCCGAATTTATCACCCGATTTATTACAAATTACAGATTGGCAATTACCCGAAAAGTTAATGCCCATAGATTTTGCTATGCCCCGTGTGATTAAATCTACCTTTAGGCATCTTTACATCCGCTTTATCAAAGAACCCATGAGCGCTTATAGAGTCAGTCGGTAAAAAGAGGCAGGGGAGTAGGGGGAGTAGGGGAGTAGGGGAGTTGGGGAGTGGGGGAGTAGGGGAGTAGGGGAGCAGGGGGAGTAGGGGAGTAGGGGGAGTAGGGGGAGTTGGGGGAGTTGGGGGAAAGATACAAGACAAAGCCTTTACTCCGCCTCAGTTTACCTGAATTCTGGTGTATGTATTTATTGTCTCTAAGTTGTAAATTCACCAAATAAAAGTTAAAAAACAGAGAATTTTTTCACAAATTATTGGGGACTGCTATAATTGCCTGACTATAATGAGATCGACTTTTAGTAGTTTCATCAATGATCCCCGTATAGGTGACTCAAAAATAAGATGACAAAACAAAACCCTAAAACTCAGAACTGCTGTTGAATACAACGCCCATGAATCAACTGAACAATGGTTTTACAATATTTCTCAGTCTACTAGTGGAGGCGATGCCATTTTTACTGCTGGGTGTGTTCTTATCCAGTCTATTACTACTATTTGTTGATGAAAGTAAATTGGTGGAGAAAATGCCCAAAAATCCCCTATTGGGGGCTTTATTTGGCAGTATGATCGGCTTTTTGTTTCCAGTTTGTGAATGTGGTAATGTGCCAGTGGCACGACGGTTATTGATGCAGGGAGTACCCACACCAGTAGCAATTGGCTTTTTATTAGCAGCGCCAACAATTAACCCCATTGTAATTTGGTCAACTTGGACGGCATTCCGTGATCAACCGGAAATAGTAGTGTTAAGAGTGGTATTTTCCCTGGCTATTGCGACTATTATTGGTTTTATCTTCAGTTTTCAACCAGATTTAGTTCCTTTTCTCCAGCCAGCGATCGCCCGTTATCTCAAATTTAACCCCCCAGCACCACCGAAAACAAACCGCAGGGGACAACAATCTCAATTACAACCCCAAACTAATACACCGAATTTATTGCAATCAGGAACATATATTCTCGGCGGCAGAACAGGAGCATCACAACGCATAGACAATAATTACAGTGAAGTTGCTGCAATTTCTAACCTCAGTAAACCCTTATCAGAGAAACTCCGCTCCCTCTTAGATAATATTTTCCAAGAACTCCGGGAATTAGGCGGAGTCATGGTATTAGGAAGTGCGATCGCTGCCGCTACCCAAGTTTTAGCCCCCCGTGACTTGATTCTTAGTCTTGGGGCTGGGCCAATTAGCTCAATTTTAGCCATGCTAGTATTAGCAGCAGTTGTATCAATATGCTCTACAGTTGATGCCTTCTTTGCCCTATCTTTTGCTTCCACTTTTACTAGCGGGTCATTGTTAGCATTTTTAGTATTTGGACCGATGATTGATATTAAAGGTATTGGTTTGATGCTATCAATTTTTAAGCCAAAAGCCCTGATCTATCTATTTTTCTTAGCTGGACAATTGACGCTCTTATTCACCTTATTTCTGAATCTGCACGTGATCTAATTGGGATTCAGTCCCATTTTTATGAGAATTTTCCCCTTTATCTCGGAAATGTGGGGTGTGAGGTATAGGGTTTAAATCCGAGGAAAGTGGGAACATAGTAACTGAAGATTAAGAAAAAGGTAGTCAATAATTTCTGTTCATCTACTCCCTGCCCCCTGCCTCTATCATCTGTGACACCCAAAAATGCTGAATTCCCAAACTAAAGC
The DNA here is from genome assembly GCF_017355725.1 of Anabaena sp. 54. Lineage (NCBI taxonomy): Bacteria > Bacillati > Cyanobacteriota > Cyanophyceae > Nostocales > Nostocaceae > Anabaena > Anabaena sp. 54. Next base: position 117,818 of record NZ_JAAVWA010000010.1, on the reverse strand, counting down.
CCCAAATAAACTCATCCCTTGGCTAGATGTATTAGCCATTACAGCTTGGGGTATTCTCATGTTGAAATATTGGCTAACAGGCAAACTCTACTTATTAATCCACCCGGACTTCTTTTGGTTAGTAGTTGTAGCTGGAATAGCCTTATTAATCATTGGTTTTTCCAAAGGATTGCAACTGTGGAAAAACCGTCACCGTCCCCAAATATCTAATCCTGGGCATATTAACTTATTTCCCCCTGGTTGGGGCAGTTTTTTACTACTAACAACGGCAATTTTAGGGTTAATGATTACACCCCGTGTCTTTGCCAGTCAAACAGCCCTAGATCGGGGTGTCACTGAATCAACAGGTGCTAGTCGCGCTCAACCTCAAGCATTTCGGGCTACAGTTCGCCCAGAAGAGCGATCGCTCGTAGACTGGGTACGCACACTGAATGTCTATCCTGAACCGGACGCATACACAGGGCAAAAGGCAAAAGTTCAGGGATTTGTGATTCATCAACCTAACGTCAGTGAAGAATATATATTTTTAGCCAGATTTGTTCTCAGTTGTTGTGCCGCAGATGCTTATCCCGTGGGATTACCAGTCCAAATATCTGGAACACGGCAACAGTATCCGCCTGATACATGGTTAGAAATAGAAGGACAAATGACCACACAAACAGTCGCCGAAAAACGTCAATTAACAATCAAAGCCAACTCTCTGAAAAAAATTCCCCAACCTCAAAACCCTTACAGTTATTAGTCAGGATCATCAATCTAAAATCTAAAATCCAAAATCGTTAGATGAGCAAATCCTATAAACTTATACAACCATTAGACGGAATTGCGATCGCAGTCATGCTCCTCCTGAGTATGCTCATCGGATTGATCATCTGGAAAGGCGATGTAGTCAAACCTAGCGTCCGCAACTTTACCTGGGAAAACCAACAAATCGGCGCGGAGGATCTCTCCTTCTCCCTCACCTTTAGTCGGCCAATGGACTTCAAAAGCATTGAGGACAACTTAAAAATAGATCCACCCCTAGCCGGGAAAATTAGTTGGACAGGCAGAAGAATGGTCTATACCCTCCTCACCCCAGCCCCCTACGGAACAACGTACCAAGTCAAATTAGAACAAGGCAAAGATAAATACTCTCAAGCCGAAGGGAAAAACCGCGTCATGCAGCCCTTTACAGGGAACTTCACCACCCGCAATCGCGCCATCCTTTATATTGGCTCTGCGCCAGAAATCCAAGGGCAGTTGGTACTTTATAATTTAACCCAAGAACAAAAAAAAGTCCTTACTCCCAAAGACTTAATTGTTATGGATTTTGAGCCATTCCCCAATGGTGAAAAAATCCTCTTCTCCGCCCGTTCCGCCAAAAATCCCGACCTCCTCTCCGCCCAACTTTATACAGTAACCACAGGCATACCTAATCAAATTGGTCAAGAAACAGCAGCCCCAGGTAAGGTTGACCTAATTTTAGATAACAAAGAATATCAAAACCTCAAATTTGACCTCTCCGCAGATGGACAAATCATCGTTATTCAAAGAGGTAAACGAGATAATCCCGGTGACTTTGCCCTCTGGTACTTATCCACCCAAAATGACAATTCCGGCGAAAAACCCACCCCAAAACGATTACAAGGACAACCAGGCGGAGATTTTCTGATCACACCCGACAGCAAAGCCGTAGCCGTTTCTCAAGGACAGGGAACAGCAATTGTATCCTTAGAAGGTAACAGCAGTAAACCCCTGGATTTTCTGCCTCAATTTGGCTTAGTACAAGCCTTCTCTAAAGACGGTTCACAGGCAGCAATGGTCAAATTTAACACCGACTATACAAGAGATTTGTTTTTAGTCACCAACCAAGGCGTACAAAAACAACTATTAAAAACAACAGGCTCAATTCTTAGCTGTCAGTTTGACCCAGCCTCCCCTAACCTTTACTGCTTAGTTACACAACTGGTTTCTAAAGAACAATACATAGAACAGCCTTACTTGGTATCCATTAACCTAAAAACAGGAGTACAAAAACCATTGCTACTCTTACCCGCTGCTCAACGCAATGTGCAAACCCATTTAGCCCCCGACGGTTTAGGCTTCTTATTTGACCAAGTAGTTCCCGTGACCAACAACACAGCCCAACTACCCGCTAACACCTTAAAAACAGATGACGGCGAACCCATTGCTAGTAGTAGTCTTTGGTTAATGCCTTTGCTACCCATCCCTGATAATATCAACATAGATATTAAACCAGAACAACTGCCATTAGTGGGCTTTCATCCCCATTGGCTACCTTAAGTAATTGACAATTGCCAACTGATAATTAACAATTGTCGAATATCAAGAGTCAATTTTTCTTTGTGTAAATAACTGATAACGGCTACGTATTTGTGAATCATCACAATATGACCGTGACAAATTTACCTCTAATCAAGCTAACGCCACGCTATCGGCCAACTACAGATTGTCAATGTGAAACCGTAGTTATGGAAAAATTGGAAGACAGCAACCAACAAGACTGGATTGCAGAACCTAATATTGATCAACAAGCACAGATCAACTTAGAATTTCAGCAATTACTCAAGTTAAATACAGAATTAACTACAGCTAATAATCATCTCTATGCTCAGGTAGAGCAGTTAAAAACCGAATTAGCTGAAGCCGAAAAGATTTTGCAATGGCACAAAACCCGGTCTAGTGTGACGGAATCTATGTTTAACCAACAAAATCAAGAACTTTCCGCTGGTCAAGAACAAATTCATTCCCTGTATCAGCAGTTAGAAACATCTGTCCAAACAGTTCAACAACAAGAAATTTGTATTGAAAATTATAAAGCTAATTTGCAAATTAGCCAACAGCGGTTAGCACATTTGGAAAGAGAATGTTCGCTTCTGCAAGCTAACTACAGTCAAGAGTCCCAGCAGCTATTACACTCGGAAAATACCTGTCGTGAGTTGCGGGCTAGACTAATGCGCCAACAACGACAGACCATGCAGTTTAAATCGGCTTTGGAAAAATGTCTAGATACTCCCATTCCTAGCCATGAAAATTTAGAAGATCATATCCATCATCCCCATGATGTGATTCACAAACAAACGCGATTCTCCAGAAAAGCCCGGTCTTTGTTTCCCAATGCTCAACCTATTCGACCTTGGACAGGGGAGACAGATTCTGTGAATGAGTCTGTAAATAATTCCTGGGTTAAGTCTACAGTGACAACTTCGGAAAATTATCCCCATGATCCAGAACCAGTAATCTCTCAGCCTACACAAGTTGATGAATCAACAACTCCATCAACAACTGAAGATGATTCTGGAGTATTATCCCTAGACCAGCAATTAGAAGGGATAATTCATCGGTTTTTTATTACACCATCATCTGACACAACGGAGGAGGGGACACAGGCAAAAGTAAATATTCATCAAGGTGATATATCTGTTTTAGAAACTTTAGTATCTACTTCGGAAAATTATGCACAACCAGAAATAATAATTAAACAGGATTTGCAGATAGAAATTGATCCTTATGGTACTACTGAAAATTCTGGAAAGGAAGATTTTCCACTATCACTAATAGAGGAATTTCCAATCATTTCCACCGCTCTCAGCCATCAGATCAATACTGTGGAAATGGAAGATTATTGGTTGGATATTTCCCCGACAACGGAATCAAATTTACCAATTGATGATGTTTTGCCAAAGTTATTGGATGAAAATACATCTGACCATAAATCGCCTTCACCATTGATTTATCCCCAACGACCACCCAAGGGACGCAAATCTTTAGCATCTGTAGAATTGCCGAATTTTCAACCTAAGCATAAGTAGCTTTTTTTGGTGATAACCCACCTTTCGCACCCTAAACCGTCACACAAGGAAAATTGGTCGTTGGGAAATTTGGGACTAGCGAAATGCTTACAGCAGCACTTCGCTATAGCTATTTGAAATTTTCACATTTTTGTATAAAAATCATCCTTTTAAGTATTGAAAAATCCGAAATTACCGATTGTGATACTAAGAGGGTGTTTGAAAAGTTATGGTTGATGTATCAAATATTTTTTACCCCACCCTAACCCTCCCCTTGTAAAGGGGAGGGAACTGGATTTTTATTGTTTCCCCCCTTTACAAGGGGAAAGGGGGGTAGCAATGTGATGAAAATTACGGAATACCACTTTTCAAACATCCTCTAAGGGTGCGGAAGGTGGGTTCTAAATCAAACCTTTTATCCGAGGATTGTTCAAAAACTCCTGACTATCTTTTATCAACTTGTCACCCCAACCATTTTCTTTGAGAAACTCTATCTTTCCATAACGTTTATCTAATTTTAATGCCGTTTCTCCCGATTTCAAACCCGCTTCTTTATCGCCTTTAGCATACAAAGCTACACCTAAAGCTAGATGTGCTTCTGCAACATTGCTATTGATTTTTATCGCATTTCGCCAATAATTAATTGCTGTTTCTACTTCTCCCATTTCGTAGGAAACTATACCTAAATTGGTGTATGCTTCAGGAAATTCAGGTTTGATTTTAATGGCTTGATTCCAATCATCAATCGCTTGTTTGTAGTCTTTTAAGAAATAGTGAGCAATACCCCGAACATAGTAGGCTTCGGTAAAGTCGGATTTTAATTTAATGGCTTGAGTGTAATCATTAATTGCTTGTTTGTAGTCTTTCAATTGAAAGTAAGCATCACCCCTAGCACTATAGTATGTTGCATTTTTAGGGTCAATTTTAATGACTTGATTCCAATCATTAATTGCTTGTTTGTAGTCTTTTAATTGAAAGTAAGCAAAACCCCTACCACCATAGTATGTTGCATTTTTAGGATCAAGTTGAATGGCTTGAGTATAATCAGCTATGGCTTGTTTGTAGTCTTTTAATTGTAAATAAGCAAGACCCCTAAAATCATAGTATATTGCCTTTTTATGGTCAATTTTAATGGCTTGAGTGTAATCATCAATCGCCTGTTTGTATTCTTTCAGGACAGAGTAAATACCACCACGAATAGCATAATACTCGGCATTTTTAGGGTTAAGTTGAATGGCTTGAGTGTAATCATTAATCGCCAGTTTGTATTCTTTTAAGTCATAGTAAGTACCACCCCTATCTGCGTAAGTCGTAGACATTATGGTAGTGTAAGCGATAAGGATGTTTTTATTATCTTTAAATTCAGAGTATCTGAGACCTTGCACAGGTGTATGGTGCATTTTGAGGGTCACGACGAATAGTTTCTGTTAAATCAGATATAGCTTGTTTATAGTCTTTTAATTTTGAGTAAACACCACCCCGCAAGGAGTAGTAGATTGCATCTTTAGGGTCAAGTTGAATGGCTTGAGTTAAATCAGCTATGGCTTGTTTATAGTCTTTTAATATTGAGTAAACACCACCCCGCAAGGAGTAGGATCTTGCATCTTTAGGGTCAAGTTGAATGGCTTGAGTGTAATCATCAATCGCTTGTTTGTAGTCTTTTAATTCAAGGTAAGCATTACCCCTCACTAAATAGTATGTTGCATCTTTACGGTCAAGTTGAATGGCTTGAGTATAATCAGCTATGGCTTGTTTGTATTCTTTCAATCCACTGTAAGCACTACCCCTTGTTGAGTAGTAGTCGGCATCCTTAGGGTCAAGTTGAATGGCTTGAGTTGAATCAGCTATGCTTTGTTTGTATTCTTCTAATTGTCCGTAATACAAACCCCTTAGATTGTAATAGCCAGCGTCTTTAGGGTCAAGTTGAATGAACTGAGTAAAATCAGCTATGCCTTGTCGATATTTTTTTAAATCTCCATAGGACAAACCACGCCCAGAATAAGCCAATTTAAACAGAGGATCAATTTTAATAGCTTGATTATAAGCCTCAATTGCTTCAGGAAACCGCTTTAAGTAACGAAGCGTGAAACCTCGCAGGAAGTAAAGAGCAAATTGATTAGGACTTAGAGCAATGGCTTTGTCAAAAGATGTTAAGGCTTCGGAGTATTTATCTAATCTAAGCAGCACTCTACCCCGCTGTTTCCAAGCTTGAGCAAAGTTGGGATTAATTTCCAAAGCTTTATCAAAAGCAGCAATAGATTCTGGATATTTTTCCTCTCTACGAAATATCATCCCCTTGAAATACCAAGCTTGATAAAAATCCGGTTTTTTCGCAATCGCTTTATCAACAGCTTTGATTGCTTCTGCATATTTTTGAGAACGCCATAGTTGATTGGCATAATTTAGCCATGATATTTCATCATCGCTATTTTTAGGAACTTCATCCAATGGTAATAAATATTCACTAATTACATCCTCTTCCGATTTTTTTAGTGTAGCTGGTGCAGTAGTTTCGACTTTTAAATCTGAATCTATTCCTACCTGTTGAACCAAATTTAAAAATGTGCTAATGGGAATACCAGAACTACTACCTAAATTGATTTTACCATCAAAATCAAGTGATGTTTCACCTTCCACTCTGCCATGAATACCAATTAATCTTCCTTGGGTATCTAAAACCGCACCGCCACTCATTCCTCCCTTAGTAATATTACTATAAAGTAGATCATAACCATCACTTAAAACAGTTTGTATTCGCACAGGTATCAGAGAACTTTGATTATTGAAACTTAGATAAGTAGTGAACTTAATGCTTTGTTGTTCACTCAAAATTCCCGCTGTTAAAATCCGGTGAGGTTTGTTTTTATTTTGTTGTTTATTAGCAGGAAAACCAGAAACAAACACTTTTTGATCTTTAGTGTTTAAACTATAATTTGCTAAAGTTGCAACTTGATATTTTTGGTTGCTGGTAAATTGAACAACGGCTAAATCAACTCCAGGCATTCTTTTCGCATTGCTGATATTTATAGCATATCTTTGATTATCTGGTGCGACTATTTCTAACTTATCTTTTAATTTTTTTTCATCACGATTCCAGATAACATGATCCGCAGTCAACACATAATAAATATTACCTTTCTGGGCAATAATTACCCCGGAACCCATATCTGTGGGGTTAGCATTAGGAATTAAAACCGTAATTTCTTGGGCAATTTTATCAATATCATTAATCAAACCTTTTTTCGCTATCAAAGCAGAATCATCAATCTTTTTAGGCGATTTAGCAATAACTTCATTGACTACTTTAGCGACACTATAAATCGGTAAACCCCAACTATATTGACGCATTTGCTGACGTTCGGCTGTACTGGGTTTACTATTGTCAATATAAGTATATATTTTATCAGAAATAGGATAAGCATGAACGGCATTAATACCAATAACTTCACCTTGATAATTTAATATGGGTCCGCCACTCATTCCTGGTTGAACTTTATTGCTGTAACCTATGCGATAACCTCTTTGAAAACTCTTATCTGGTAATAGAGAAATTTGTCCTTCTGTGAAAACCAATTTAGCACTATCACTCACAAATCCAGCCGCGACAATTTTTTGTTCTACTGCTATAGGTGCGGAAATTCCTAAAGTAGCTATCGTATATTCTGCTGTTGATTGAAACTGGAATAAAGCCACATCTTGATTTTTTAAAGATGCTGGTTTTTCTTTAATCACATTAGCAGGATATATTTTTCCATCAGGTGTTTGAATGCGATAAGATGCACCTGGATTCATCACATGATCATTAGTTAAAATAGTGTAATTATTACCATTTTTAGCAATTAAAGTTCCCGAAGCACTGCCATTTTTAGTTAATATTTTCACAGTGATAGATTTGGCTAAATCTTGTAATTTTGCTGAGGTTAATAGTTTTTTTGTAGGTTCTTGTGCGGTAACTGGTTGAGGAGAAATCAATAACAATTGCTGAGGAATAGTTAATAAAGCAGTTGTGCAAATGAGGGTAAAAAATAGGTGTTTCATGATCTTTTTTTGTTTGAGTAAATTAGGAGATGAATATAAGTAGGTTGGGTTGAGGAACGAAACCCAACATTTCTTGACAACTTCTTTAAGTAGGTTGGGTTGAGGAACGAAACCCAACACTTCTTGATAACTTCCTTAAATTAGTTGGGTTTCACTTCGTTCTACCCAACCTACAATTTTTAAGAATCTGGTGCTTGAATGCGATAAGATTCACCTGGATTGATTACATGATCATTAGTTAAATAAGTAGGTTGGGTTGAGGAAAGAAACCCAACACTTCTTGACAACTTCTTTAAGTAGGTTGGGTTGAGGAACGAAACCCAACACTTCTTGACAACTTCTTTAAATTAGTTGGGTTTCACTTCGTTCTACCCAACCTACAATTTTTGAGAATCTTCTTTATTGCATCTTATTCGCTGGTGGTGTATTGAGGAATTGGCGAATATCAATGTAAAATTTAAATTTATCTTCTCCAGAACTTTGTGCAATAGGTACTGTCGTAGCACTGCCAAACCAGAGTTTGTTTAACTGTTTGAGAACATCCCTAGACTTGTCCTGAGGTCGCAATGTAAATAATACAGTATCACAACCACCATCAATTGAACTCACAGAACAAATTACTTTGCTCCCATTTTGAACACCATTGGTAACGTAATTAAGACTGCCGTTATTAAAAGCTGTTTGGAAGTTATCAGAAACTTTTTGACAACGTTGTTGTGGTTTAACTCCTCCTAAAACAGATGTCCAAGTCACCATTGCTTTTTGGAAATTTGGTGTCCAAAGAAAAGTGGTAGGAACAGACTTTCCATTTTCGGAGTAACGACTTGTAGAACAGATAAAGCGAATTTGATTATTAGCGTCTTCTTGAGCAAAAACAGGAGTAGATGCTAATGTGGTGGTTAAGAATAGTGTGGTTAATAATGTTAATTTCATCATTTCTTAAATCTCCTAATTTGGGAAAGGGACATTTAATTTCTGTGGGGTGGGCATCCTGCCTGTCCAGATAGACAAACTAGCTAGAAGCCTATACAAATCTCAATTCTCAACAGACTATTAGCGCCGTAAACGGGAAATATTTCCCTGACGAATTGCCGTTAAGAAAGGTTGTATTTTATTTACCAGGATGGCAATACTAATACCACTATTGCTGCTATTTCTATCAAGTTGAATAGCAGTATTTACGCCAATAACTTGGGCTTGGGAATTGAGAAGTGGACCACCAGAATTACCGGGATTAATTCTAGCATCATGTTTAATTATACCATCTTGCTCGTCAATATTGCTCAAAACACCGGCAGTAAAATTATTTAGATTGTCATAGCTGAAGGGACTACCAATAGCATATACAGACTGTCCCACTTGGGCTGATTTTGCTAAAGATAATGTGGGTAAATTCTTCTGGTTACGAATTTTAATGGCTGCTAAATCTACTCCATTTTTAGCAAAGCCAATCACGTTAGCAGGAAGCCGTTTCCCGTCTTCTAAAACTACAGTAACGGTTGCGGGTGCATCTTGCAAAACGTGAGCATTGGTAATAATTAACCCGTCAGAACTAACAATAAAGCCACTGCCGCTTGATTTACCTGTGTTGATATAAACTACGGCTGGACTGGCTTTTTGATTCACTCGAATTCGCGTTTGTTCTTCCGAGTTTTGGGCTATGACAGGGTTGGAATGATGATTTGGTTGGGGAAATGCCAAGCCATTTGGTGATGCTAGAGCCTGTACGGATAAAACAGCAAGCCCTGTAACTGCTATCAGATATGGTTTTCTGTTCATTGGTGAACTTGGTATAGACTAAGGTAGCTAAGTAGAACGGCTTGAATAATTCAAAGTTTGTAGTGAGGAATTTATTCCTCATTTGAGGGCTGAAGCCCTCACTACGAAATCATCTCCAGATTTTTTACATTACTTAATCTACTTTGATTTATTTTCGTCTACTTACTTATGACATTGTATTTAGAAGATTATCCAGGATAAATGACAAAATTGAACTGTTGTTACCATTTTTGTAACAGCCTCTCATTGTGGGCATATTTGGCTCTTGCGTCTCTTTGATGGTGATTGAGGATTGATTATAACAAAACCCTTGCGGGACAAGGGTTCTGAACAATTATCTCTATATTTTCAATGAAATGCCCACACAATAAGAGGTTGTTTGAAAAGTATTAGATGAAACCAACAATCTCCGAAACCTAACCCCCCTTCCCCCCTTCCCTACAAGGGAATGGGGGTTTCAAAGCCTCTCCCCGCGTCGGGGAGAGGTTTGGAGAGGGGTTTATTGATACATTAAAAACTTTTCAAACATCCTCTAAGAGGTTGTTTGAAAAGTATTAGATGAAACCGATAATCTCCAAAAACCTAACCCCCCAGCCCCCCTTCCCTACGTTAGCGCAGCGTGCCGAAGGCTGGGAAGGGGGGTTTCAAAGCCTCTCCCCGCTTAGGGGAGAGGTTTGGAGAGGGGTTTATTGATACATTAAAAACTTTTCAAACATCCTCTAAGGCCGCCATTGATTTTGAACCAGGTTTTCGATAAAAAGAACCGAATAACCGCATATTTTAGAAAATTAAATATTACAGCGGTTTCCGCTCTTATGAGGTACAAAGTTGAATCATGAAACTCTTGTAGTGCGGGCATCTTGCCCGCTGGATATGTACCTCATAACACCGGAAAGTGCTGTATCTTTAATTAATATTTTCGCTCTTTTGGTGCAAACATTGTGATTGTCACGGGACGATATTGAATGTCAATTCCTGTGGGTGAATAATAAGCCATTGTGTGTTGTAAAAACTTATTATCGTCCCTTTCGGCAAAGTCTTCTCTAAAGTGTGCGCCGCGACTTTCTTGGCGGTTGAGGGCGGAAGTTAAAATGGTTTGTCCAACTACCATTAAACTTTGCAATTCTAAGGCTTCAACTAATTCTGTATTCCAGCTTTTTCCTTTGTCATCTAAATATATTTGTGAATATTTTTGTTGTAGTTGGGCGATTTTTTCTAATCCCTGACGCATTACTTCGTCGGTGCGGAAAACGCCACAATTTTCAGTCATATTATCTTGAAAAGCTTGACGGATTTGATTAATTCTGTACTGTCCTGGTTGGTCTATTAAGAGTTGTATTTGTTGTTTGGCTTCGTTGATGTAGCGTGTTTCATCTATGGATGGTAATTGCCGATTTTGGACATAATTAGCGATCGCCGCCCCAGTTCTTTTACCATAAACTACACATTCTAATAAGGAGTTACTACCTAGACGATTTGCTCCGTGAACCGACACGCAAGCAGTTTCCCCAGCGGCAAAAAAGCCTTCGACAAAACTATCATTATTACTTCTAACTTGTCCATCGGTATTGACAGGAATACCACCCATACAATAATGATTGGTAGGACGAACCGGCATAGGTTGAGTGACAGCATCTACACCAAGCAAACGATGGGCTTCTTCCCAGCAAAAGGGAACACGACTCATGATTTTTTCCTTACCTAGATGGCGTAAATCCAGATAGACAAAGGGACCACCCGCGCTACCATCAGTATTTACACCACGACCAGCCCGGATTTCATAGGTAATTGCCCGTGAGGTAATATCACGAGGGGCTAATTCCATGCGACTGGGGGCATAATTGGACATAAAGCGATCGCCATCAGCATTAATCAAATATGCCCCTTCACCGCGCACAGCCTCGGAAATCAGCACACCCACAGGATACAAACCTGTAGGATGAAACTGGACAAACTCCATATCTGCCAAAGGTAAACCAGCCAAAGCTGTCATCGCCAAACCATCACCAGTAGAAGCATAATCATTAGAAGTCGTGTTATAAACCCGACCATAGCCCCCCGTAGCAAACATCACAGCCTTCGCCCGTAACACCTCAATATGCCCATCCAACAGGTGAAACATCACCACACCCTTCGCCTGGCCATCCTCCAAAATCAGGCGCATTACATACCATTCTTCGTAAATCTGCACCCCATAACGGCGCAAATTATTAACTAACTCATGTAAAATTGCATGACCAGTTTTATCAGCCGCATAACAAGTGCGGTTGTGAGAATGTCCACCAAAAGCCCGTTGAGCAATCCGACCATCAGGTAAACGAGAAAACAATACCCCCAGATGTTCCAAATCAATCACCACATCCGGTGCTTCCTGAGTCAAAATTGCCACCGCATCTTGATCCGCCAGATAATCGGAACCCTTGACAGTATCAAAAGCGTGAGCTTCCCAAGAATCCGTACCATCCACATTTTTTAAAGAAGCCGCCATACCACCTTGAGCAGCCACCGAATGAGAGCGAATTGGGTGAGTTTTGGCAACTACCGCTACCTTTAAACTAGGGTCAGTCCGGGCAATTTCCACCGCAGCCCGACAGCCAGCCAAACCACCACCAACAATAATTACATCATGTTCAAGCATCATCAACCACCGATTAAAAAAAAATTCCCCATCTACAAGACAGGGTAATAGAGAAATTGTAAATTTGACATCTGGTGCAAAAAAATGTAGAGACGCTTCATGTAACTTCTCTACAAGGGTTGTAGCAAACACACATTTAATTTTTACCAAATGTCTATTGGTGAAATCCCCTTTAGCTAGTTACTTGGACTGGGTTTTGTGAAATACTACTTTGTATTGATTCTGTCTTGGTTTTTGGCTCTACAGCATTGAGTTCAATATTATTTAATAAAGTCGTCACAAAGGCGAAAAGTAAAAAAGGTAGAGATAAAAGAACCACAAGACCTACCGTAGCTAAAGCGTATACAGGTCTTTTTGCGCCCATTAGTGCTAAAGCTGATGCCAAGCTAATAGTAATCGTAATTAACCAAACAATAATTTGACCGTAAATATCACCAAAAGTTAAGGTACAGACAAAGCGATAGTTTTGAATATTATTTGTGTTCATTTTAAAACTGGCCTCAATTTTGTCCTATAGCTTCTACCTTAAATCTATGTTTGCCTCAAGAACAATTTCTCAATATATTTCCAAGGTTTGTAATATTACTTTACAAAAAACTAATGTTCAGTCACATCCCCTGGGAAATTGTCAATTAATGTGTTTTATATATAACCATTTATACAGAGAACACGGTTAAAAAGAAAGTTTCTTCTATACAAAATTCACCAAAGGCGATCGCTCGACTGACAGAATCAAACCGGATTCCTATAGTTTCATAATTAATAAAAACTTATCCTCAATTTAAAAATCTATGATATAAAAGTAAATAAAACTTAATCATTATTCATGCAAATGCTAAATGACTCCCCTACCTTACCCAAATTCAAAGATTTACTAACCAAAAAAATTCTCTTAGGTAACGAACCCAGTGCTGAGTTAATAGCAATTCTTACCATCTATTTTGTTCAAGGTATACTGACATTATCGCGTTTAGCTGTCAGCTTTTTTCTCAAAGATGAATTACTATTAGGTCCCGTGCAGATGTCAACAATTATGGGAATCTGTACTATACCTTGGATGATTAAGCCATTATATGGGTTTATTTCCGATAGTTTACCCATATTTGGTTATCATAGAAAACCTTACATAGTTATGTCAGGAATTCTGGGCTGTGCAGCTTGGGGATGTTTAGGAACAGTCGCTCATACCAGTACAACAGCCACAATTATGATTGTACTTTCTTCTGTCTCTGTGGCTATTAGTGATGTGATAGTTGATTCCATAGTAGTTGAAAGAGCCAGAAACGAATCAGAAGCCAAAATAGGTTCTTTACAATCTCTTTGTTGGGGTAGTTCAGCTATTGGTGCCTTATGTACAGCTTACCTTAGCGGGTTACTTTTAGAATATTTTACCACCCGTATAGTATTTTTAATAACAGCATTATTTCCTTTAATTATTTCATCTGTAGCTTGGTTAATTACTGAAAAACCTATTAATAAAGATCACAAAAAAAGCAACAACACAAAAGATCAACTACTAAAAATCCGCCAAGCAATTACTCAAAAAACAATTTGGTTGCCCACATTATTTATATTTATTTGGCACGCTACACCAAAAACCGAATCAGCATTCTTCTATTTCACAACTAATGAACTCCACTTTCAACCAGAATTTTTAGGACGAATTCGGTTAGTGACGAGTTTTGCTTCCCTAATTGGAGTTTGGGCTTTCCAACGTTACTTTAAGCACATTCCCTTTAGAACTATGATTACTGCGGGTATTTTCCTATCCACAGCTTTAGGAATGACGAATTTATTATTAGTAACGCACACCAACAGAATGTTAGGCATAGATGATCATTGGTTTAGCTTAGGTGATAGTTTGATTATTACTGTGATTGGGCAAATTGTATTCATGCCCATATTAGTATTATCAACAAAGCTTTGCCCTCCCGGCATAGAAGCCACATTTTTTGCGTTAATCATGTCTGTATTTAATGTAGCAGGAACAGTTTCCTACGCATTAGGATCAATCATGATGAAATGGTTAGGAATCACAGAATATCAATTTGACTCCCTGTGGTTATTAATCATTCTCACTAGCTGTACTTCTCTGATACCCATATTTTTTGTTAAATTGCTACCAGATGATAGAATTGATAATGATGTACTTATTTAATAGATAAAAATCTCGAAGACAATTAGATTTATCTCTATATTTACATCCCTGGTTTTCTGAAAAAACTTACCATAGCCAAGAAAAAATGCAAATATTAGAACCTCAAGATCAGCAAAATCTCCAAAAATCCTACACTCTCAAAGATTGGCAAGGAGGATATGAATCTCTTCACCAGGAATTTGATTACTGGATTGATGATATAGAAGGAGAAATACCACCAGAATTGCAAGGAACATTATTTAGAAATGGACCTGGTTTACTAGATATTAATGGGCAAAAATTACATCATCCCTTTGACGGTGATGGCATGATTAGCCGCATTACATTTACCAATGGCCGCGCCCATTTTCGTAACCGCTTTGTTACCACAGCAGGTTATTTAGCAGAAAAAAAAGCGGGTAAAATTCTTTATCGTGGTGTTTTTGGTACACAAAAACTGGGCGGCTGGTTAGCTAATATCTTTGATTTCAAAATCAAACATATTGCTAATACTAATGTAATTTATTGGGGTAAAAAACTATTAGCACTATGGGAAGCATCTGAACCCTATTTACTTAATCCGCACACTCTAGAAACATTAGGAAATGAATACTTTAACGGTGTTTTATCTAAAGGGGAAGCCTTTAGCGCCCACCCGCGAATTGATGCAAATGGTACATTAGTTAATTTCGCTATTACACCAGGACTATCAACTACAATTAACATATTTGAGTTAAATACCGACGGAGAAATCACCAATAAACAAAATCATAGCGTTGCTGGTTTTTGCTTCATTCATGATTTTGTGATTACAGAAAATTACTGTATTTTCTTCCAAAATCCTGTTAGTTTTAACCCCATACCTTTTGCTTTGGGAATATCTAGCGCCGCCCAATGTATTAAAGTCCAAAAAAATCAACCTACAAAAATCATCATTATTCCTCGCCAAAACCCAACTAAAAAAATCAAAGTTTTAGAAACTCAGGCAGGTTTTATTTTCCATCATGTTAATGCTTTTGAAGTGGGTAATGAAATTATCATTGATTCTATTTGCTATGAATCATTACCAGAAGTTGAACCCAATAGCGATTATCGAGAAACAGATTTTGATGCCAATTCTCCTGGCAAACTTTGGCGGTTTAATCTGAATTTACCAACCAATACAGTCGAAAATCATTTAATAGATGATCGATCTTGTGAATTTCCCACAATGCACCCTCATCATGTCGGTAAATCCTATCGTTATCTATACACGGCTGCGGCTCATAAATCAACGGGAAATGCTCCCCTACAAGCAATTTTCAAACTTGATTTAGAGTTACAACAAAGACAATTATGGAGTGCTGCACCAGCAGGTTTTATCGGTGAACCAATTTTTATTCCTCGTCCAAATTCCCAAACAGAAGATGATGGCTGGCTAATAGCCTTAGTTTATGATGCAGAACATCATCGTTCAGATGTGGTAATTTTAGATGCTGTAAATTTGGAAAAAGGTGAAATTGCAAAACTACACCTCAAACATCATATTCCCTATGGCTTACACGGGAGTTTTACACCTGAAACATTCATTTAATTAATATAGGTTGGGGAAAAGCTTCTGCGTCACCCAACCAAGTCATCAAAATTTGGCGTTGCTGATAGCCTGCGTGGCGTATCAGCCATATTGAGGTATGAAATTCCCAAATTGAATCTTTAAAACTCAAACCTCAGTGCGTCTTTGCGCCTTTGCGTGAGACTAAAATTCATACCCTTAATCAGCAACGCCGATATTTTTATAGTTTATCTGCCCAAGCGTCTTACTGCATACAAATCAAAATAAAATTGTAACAGAAACTACAAAATTGACATCTTTTTCAAAAAAGAGGGTAAGCTAACCATATCAGTCCGGTTCACAAACATACGGTGATGAGGAGTAGGTATTATGGTGACAACGTCTCTCCCACTTATAGAAAATCATTCTCCAGCGCATATTTGTCCTTATGATCAAGCCTGTAGCTATTTAGAATGGGCTGCTAAAGAATTAAAATTAGATCAAGGTATCGTAGAAATACTCAGTCACCCTCGAAAAGTTGTCACAGTTTCCATTCCCATAAGAATGGATAATGGGGAAGTGCGGGTTTTTGCTGGACATCGGGTACAACATTCGGATATTTTAGGACCCTATAAAGGTGGTATTCGCTACCATGAAGCAGTGACATTACGAGAAGTATCCGCCCTAGCCATGCTCATGACTTGGAAATGTGCATTGTTAGGCATTCCCTACGGTGGTGGCAAAGGCGGAATTCCCATAGACCCCAAAAAGTTCAGTGTGGGGGAATTAGAACGGATTAGTCGTCGTTATATTAGTGAATTAATTAAAGACATTGGACCATCCGTAGATATACCCGCACCAGACATGGGAACATCAGCGCGGGAAATGGCATGGATGATGGATACTTATTCTGTCAATGTTGGTCATTCTGTCCCCGGAGTAGTTACAGGTAAACCCTTATCTATTGGTGGTTCCCTGGGACGAGAAATGGCGACTGGACGCGGTGTGATGATTATTGTTCGTGAAGCGATCGCCGATCACGGTAAATCCCTGGTAGGAGTCAGGGTAGCAATTCAAGGCTTCGGTAATGTAGGTGGGGCAGCCGCCGAATTGCTACACCAAGAAGGAGCAAAAATTATCGCTGTTTCCAGTGCTAGTGGGGGTATCTTTGCCGAAAATGGTCTTGATATTTCCGCTGTCAAAGCCTACGCTGCGGCCAACCATCGCAGTGTGGTGGGATTTCCCCAAGGAACACCCATTAGTAATGCAGACTTATTAACTTTACCTTGCGATGTCCTGATTCCTGCCGCTTTGGAAAACCAAATTACCGCAGAAAATGTCCATCAAATCAAAGCCCAATTTGTCGCAGAAGCGGCTAATGGTCCAGT
Organism: Anabaena sp. 54; assembly: GCF_017355725.1. NCBI lineage: Bacteria > Bacillati > Cyanobacteriota > Cyanophyceae > Nostocales > Nostocaceae > Anabaena > Anabaena sp. 54. The sequence goes on along the minus strand of NZ_JAAVWA010000010.1, from coordinate 100,516 downwards.
GACTTTGGAAGCTAACCGCGTTCTAGAAGCCCAAGGTGTCACCGTGTTACCGGATATTTTAGCCAATGCTGGGGGTGTGGTGGTCAGTTATTTAGAATGGGTACAAGGTCTTTCCTACCTATTCTGGGACGAAGAACGAGTCAACCGGGAAATGGAACATTTGATGGTTCAGGCTTACCGCAAGGTGATTCATGAGTCGCAAGCACGGGGGGTAAATCTGCGGTTAGCTGCTTATACTTTGGGTGTAGGTAGAGTCGCGCAAGCTTTGAATGATCGGGGCTTGTATCCTTAGTTGTATTTGCAATTTAGTTTAATTGGGGTGTGTTATGGCTTTAGCCTAACGCACCTTTTTTTTAATCCCTGTACATCATCTACATATATAATCATTTTGTATAAATACTGATTGTTGATTATGCTACAACGAGTAATTATCAAGGGCTTCAAGTCCATTAAGACAATGGATCTTGAGTTGCGTCCCTTAAACATATTGATTGGAGCTAATGGAGCAGGTAAAAGTAATCTCATTTCCTTTTTTAAGATGCTGAATGAGATGATGGCCGGGCGACTTCAACAATATATCGGCATATCCGGTTACGCTCAATCCTTATTGCACTTTGGACCTAAGATAACACCGCAAATCGAGGCACAACTAGAGTTCAAGATTGACAATGGGAGTTTGGATATTATCTATACCATGTGTCTAGGTCATGCGGCAGGTGATACTTTGATATTTGCTGAAGAAACAGCGACGCGAAACGGCTTACACCTACCTCAACCTTCAACCACTTACTCGTTAGGTGCAGGACATCAGGAAACAAAAATCAACAAAGCAGCACAAGAAGGTACGCCAACAATTGCCAACGCTATCAAACATTTGCTCAATGGCTGTTGTGTTTACCACTTTCACGATACGTCATCTACCGCGCGAGTTCGTCAATCCTGTTATATTGATGACAACCGCTCGCTGGTGTCTGATGCTGGAAATCTAGCCGCATTACTTCTGAGATTTCGTGAATATCATAATACAGCCTATCAGCGTATTATTAAAACGATCCGTTTAATTGCCCCATTTTTCGATGATTTTGTTCTTGAGCCTAGAGCGAATAATGTTATTCTCAACTGGCAGGGAAAAGACTCAGATCAAGTATTTGGTCCACACCAATTTTCGGACGGTACATTACGTGCTATCTGCCTGACTACGTTGCTTTTGCAGCCAGAAGAAGACCTCCCAGAACTAATAATTGTTGATGAACCGGAACTGGGTCTTCATCCCTACGCGCTCAATGTTGTAGCTGCGATGTTTGGTAAGGCCTCCTATCATACACAAATTCTCATCAGTACCCAATCTAGTTCTTTTTTAGATAACTTTAATCCTGAAGATGTAATTACGGTAGATAGAGTAGGTAAGGAATCGCAATTTAAGCGGTTAAATCCTCAAGAATTAGAAACTTGGTTAGAAGAATATAGTTTAGGAGAAATTTGGGAAAAAAATATCATTGGTGGAGGTCCACACTAATGATACGACTCTATTTATTTGCAGAAGGACCAACTGAACAAACATTTGCTGATAACATCTTGAAGCCACACCTTGCTCAATACGGTGTTTTTTTGGACAAGATTATGGCTATTAAAACTCGAATCATTGGGTAAATAAGGCATTGACACCCCCAACGTTAACGGGGGTAGATTTTTGTGTTCATGAAATGCGATCGCAGGATAAATTCTCATGAAATTCATTGAATCGTATAAAAGATAAAAGTAATGACTCAAAAGTATTACTGGCTGAATTTTGGATTTTTGATGACAACCTTTTTTCATCAGAAATTTACCTAAACAAAGACAAAAGCTCTCAAAAACATCAGTGTAATCAAGTAATCGTTTAAATTCATATTTAGTAAGTTACGAAACTTCCTTAACTACTTGCTGAAGAAGTCGCAAACTTTAATGGCAAAGATACTATATAACGGTATCCTGACTCCACCGAACCTTGAATAGAAATTTGTCCATGATGTAACTCGGCTAAAGTTTCTACTACCTGAGAACAAAATGACTCCCGACGTAAAAGTTGGCGTTTAGAAGCTAAATCATTCATTAATCCTAACCGAGATAAGCCCACCGCCGATTTGAACCAATGAAATTTTTGATCAATAAATCCTAAAATAGAAATTTCCACTTCTAGAAAGTGAGCAGCAGTTTGAGCAGCTTCTTCAAATACTGGAATCATTTCTGATTGTTGCAAACCCAGGTTCAATAATGCTTGTAGGCGTTGTTGTTCTTTTGTATTTACATAATTTCCATCATTTCGAGGAGTAAATAATTTATTGTTTGAATTTGCCATTGTGATTATTAGCCTAATAACTGCTTGATATGTAAATTTGCACAACCCCTAGAGGTTATTTCATCCCTATTTTCAAGCATTCCCAAATTTTTGACTACAATCAATAATGGAGAACAAAAAAAATTAACTAATAGTTGTTTTGCTCATCAATTCTACTCAACACAATACTTTTAGTTTAAGAAAATGTAGGTTGGGTTGACAAAGGAAACCCAACATTATTAAACTTAATTATTAAAATCCTTGTTGCGCTGTCGCTTAATCCAATCTAATTATATATAAAAAAATACAACCCTCTAACAAAGATTGTATCATTCTTGTGAATGAATTTAAGGCGTTGCTGAATCGAGGTATGAAATTTCCAAATTGAACCTTTAAAAATCTTGCCTTTGCGTCTTTGCGCCTTTGCGTGAGACTAAAATTCATACCCTTAATCAGCAATGCCAATTTAATTAGGGTGGGGAAACCCCACCCCTACAGATATTAGCGTTTCACCAATTTCTTAGACATCTTGCGAAGACGGATAGATTCAGGTGTAACTTCCACCAATTCATCTTGAGCAATGTATTCCAAAGCTCGTTCTAAATTCATGTCTACGGGTGTTTGTAACTGAGTCAGTTCTTCACCACCAGATGAGCGGTGGTTGGTTAACTGCTTAGTTTTACAAACGTTCAATTCCAAATCTTGGGGACGATTATGTTCACCAATAATCATACCTTTGTAAACTTTTGTTCCTTCACTGATAAAGAATGCACCTCTATCTTCACAATTCTTCATCGCGTAAGCAGTAGAAACACCTTCTTCAAAAGAGATAAGAACACCCTTATTCCGGGCTTCAATATCACCGCAAAGGGGGCGATAATCAAGGAAACTGTGGTTCATGATCCCTTCACCGCGAGTCATCCGCATGAATTCACCCCGGAAACCAATTAAACCACGGGCTGCCACAATAAACTCTAGTTGGGTGCGATCGCCTCCACCTGGCTGCATATCTTGCATTTCCGCTTTCCGTTGTCCTAAGCGTTCAATACAGCTACCAACTGCATCGGCGGGAACGTCTAAAGCTAGAAGTTCAAAAGGTTCGCAAGGTTGACCATTAACTGTGCGGTAAATTACTTGAGGTTGGGATACTTGGAACTCAAAACCTTCACGACGCATGGTTTCGATTAAGATACCCAGGTGTAATTCACCCCGACCAGAAACCAGGAATTTATCGGGAGAGTCGGTGTCTTCAACGCGCAAAGCTACGTTGGTTTCTAATTCGCGGTATAGGCGATCGCGGATTTGCCGAGATGTTACCAGTTTACCTTCTTGACCAGCAAAGGGCGAATCATTCACCCAGAAGGTCATTTGTAAAGTTGGTTCATCCACCTTAATTAAGGGTAGAGCCAGAGGTTCATTAGGATCTGTAATAGTTTCACCAATATAAGCATCAGCAAAACCAGCTACAGCCACAATATAACCTGCGGTAGCTTCCTCCATTTCTATCCGTTTTAAACCTTCAAATCCCATCAACTTGGTAACTTTGCCCTTGACAATGCTGCCATCTTCTACTACCAAAGCAGCTTGTTGTCCAGCGCGGATAGTTCCATTATGGATTTTACCAATGATAATCCGTCCTAAATATTCAGAATAATCTAGGGTAGTCACTTGCAATTGCAGAGGCTTGTTAGGATCTCCCACAGGTGCAGGTACGTGGCGAAGAATGGCATTAAATAGGGGCTGCATATCTACTGATTCTGCTTCTAAGCTTTCCTTAGCGAAACCAGCCATACCGGAAGCAAATAGATATTTAAAGTCGCATTGGTCTTCATCTGCACCTAATTCTAAGAACAGATCCAACACCTTATCAACAGCAACATGGGGGTCAGCTTGTCCCCGGTCAATCTTGTTAATAACAACGATAGGACGCAAACCTTTTTCCAAAGCCTTTTTCAACACAAAGCGGGTTTGGGGCATTGGACCTTCGTTGGCATCAACAATCAGAATACAACCGTCCACCATGCCGAGTACCCGTTCTACTTCTCCGCCGAAGTCTGCGTGTCCAGGGGTATCAACAATATTAATCAGGGTGTCTTTGTAGCGAACCGCTGTATTTTTAGAAAGAATTGTAATGCCTCGTTCCCGCTCTAAATCATTGGAGTCCATGACACAATCCGGAACGTCTTCGCCTTCGCGGAAAATGCCGGACTGTTTGAGGAGAGCGTCAACCAGGGTGGTTTTACCGTGGTCAACGTGGGCGATAATGGCGACGTTACGAATTGGGAGCGTCATAGATGATTTGGGTAAACTTTAAGGTTTTTAGATTAAGAAGCTTATTTTTGGTCGTTTTAACAGAAGTGGAGATGATTTGCCAATTCTGTAACGAACCTTTAATAATTCTAGCGTAATTGTCACAAATATTGTTATTTTGATAATAAATATCAAGAGCATGGTTTAGGTTGAAGAATAGTTGTGAGGATTTTTCACAAGCAAACCTGCACTGACAGCGGCTATATTCAATTCTTTATCAGCAGATACAAAAGTTAATTGAGGTAAACCATTTGCAATGCAAAGGGTATTTATGGACTCAGCAGCAGCTAATTGAACTGCATCATAGCCGCGTAAACAATATTTTTCAGCTAATCTCATTCCTGAATTAATGATATTGTCTGTAATTTCTATCACTTGATATTCAGATTCGATATCATTTTTTAACTGATGGTAGACCATTGTAGCATCTTGAATATTAATACTTCCAGCCCTCGTTCTTCTACTAATTGCCGCAGTAATCTCTACAGCAGTAATAGCAGCAATAAATACATCATTTTTTAACGTAGGATTGCACAAGCTAACAACCCAACCTGAACCTATTTCCGCAACGTAGCGTTTAACTAAGGCGCTGCTATCTAAAAAATAAACAGACATTTAGCGACGTTCCTCAATAATAGTTCGAGAAACGGGGTTTCCTTGTGCCTGAATAAGTTTTCTTTCATGTTGTTTACTGTCAGCAGGTTGTTTAATTTGTTTCACCAAACCAGAACTTAACAGTGCTTGATGAAAGTTTGTGATTTGATTAACTTGTGCTTTATCAGCTAGACATATTTGGATAGCTTGATTAAGTTGCTGTAGTTCATCTTGTTCTAAACTATCAAGCTGACTGAGAATTTCCTTGAGAATTGTTTGTGGCACAGGTTTTTAGTTTGTAGTCAAGTGTTTTCTACTATTTTAGACAGATAATAACCTGAAATTAGCACTTACAACTAAAATTGTGCCAAAATGAACTTATAGATTTATAAGTTTACAGGTTATGGCTTGGTTGTCAGGACAGCAATTACAAGATGGTAAATATACCATAGAAAAAGAATTAGGTTTAAGAGTGGTTGTTAGGATTTTCTACAAACAAACCTTCACTAACAGCGGACTAGCTGAGATTAATATATAAAGTTTGTTGTTTAAATAGAGACTAAATTTATGGATTTGACAAAACTAAAGTGGACTAAAAATATAAATCATCAGGGTGATGATAAATATTGGGCTTATCACGATATTGATTCGGACTTAAAAATTTTTCGGTTAAATTGGAAAACAGAACAAGAAAAGAATGCCCTTAAACCAGAGGAAAGTGAACTCATTCTTTTAAGACAGCGTGCCAAAGTGACCCATATTGTTAAACTTCTGAACAGGACTTTGTATAAAGAGCCTGATGGTGGAGAATTTGGTATCTCTCGTCTAGTTCAAATAGTTTGGATAGCAGATTTTTCGAGTGTACCTCCAGAACAAGACATGGTGTTTGATTATCAGGTTCATCTTCAAGGGGGTAAAGTGATGAAATTAGAAACGCCTACATTCAACCAACATTGGGGAAGACGAGGAGGATTAGTAGGATTTCAAAATCATGTTCTAAAAACCCTTAAATTAGAATGCACGTAGTAATCTGTGAATATGCCAGTTGTGTAAGTCTTGTTAGTAATACTACCACTAACGCCGAAATACCTGTTTAACTAAATAATACCCTGATCCCCGACTTCTCGAAGAAGTCGGGGATCTATAACCTCTAACTAAAAATGCTATCAGAAAGATTTACCCAAGCGCTTACCTACGCCCATGAACTCCACGCCACGCAAAAACGCAAAGCTGGTGATATTCCCTACATCACTCATTTACTAGGAGTAGCCAGCATAGCCTTAGAATATGGTGCTAATGAAGATGAAGCGATCGCTGCCCTATTACATGATGCCATAGAAGACCAAGGTGGAGCAGCCACCAGAGCAGAAATTCGTCGGCGATTTGGGGATCATGTCACTGCTATTGTTGATGGTTGTACAGACACAGACACCACACCTAAACCCCCTTGGAAACCCCGGAAACAAGCCTATATTGCCCATATTTCCACCGCTTCCCCAGAAGTATTGCTAGTTTCTGCCGCTGACAAACTCCATAACGTCCGTTCAATTCTCAAAGATTATCGGATGATTGGTGATGCAGTTTGGGAACGTTTTCAAGGTGGCAAAGCAGGCACACTTTGGTATTATCGTTCTCTGGCAGATGCTTTCCAGAAAAATCAACTTACTCCTTTAGTAGAAGAATTAGAAAGAGTAGTTTCCGAATTAGAAATATTAGCTGCATACAAAAAATGAAGAACGAAAACTTTCATCCTTCATTATTTACAGCATATTGCAGGTTACAGGAAGTACAAAGTTATCATGCTTTTACTCCTTCTTTCTTCTTTCTTCCTCCTGACTCCTGACTCCTTTTTTCTTCCTTTAGGAAGATAGTTATTGGTTGATTAACGGAATAAACTACTGAGTGAGCTATCCTCATGAATCCGCCAAATTGCTTCTCCCAGGAGATTAGCGACAGAAAGCGTCACCAATTGCGGAAACTGATTAGCCTCTGGGATGGGAATAGTATTAGTGACTATAACTTCCTCAAAGACCCCACTAGACAATCGCTCAATTGCCGGTGGGGAAAATACAGCATGAGTAGCACAGGCATATACCTGACTTGCACCTTCTTGACGTAGTAACTTAGCCCCTGCCGCAATCGTACCGCCAGTATCAATCATGTCATCCACCAATATGGCAGTTTTGCCTCTCACATCACCAATCACATTTAAAACCTCGGCGACATTATGAGCCTGACGACGTTTATCAATAATTGCCAATGGTGCATCATTCAATTTTTTCGCAAATGCCCTAGCCCGTGCTACCCCACCCACATCAGGAGAAACAACCACAATATCCTGTAATCCTTTGCTAATGAGATAATCTAGGATAACTGGTGAACCATAGACATGATCAAAGGGGATATCGAAATAGCCTTGAATTTGGGCTGCGTGCAAATCCATCGCTAGAACGCGGTTAGCACCTGCTTCAGTAATCAAATTAGCAACTAACTTCGCAGTAATTGACTCTCTGCCGGCTGTTTTTCTGTCAGCGCGAGCATAACCATAGTAAGGAATTACTGCTGTAATCTGGCGTGCAGATGCTCGACGACAGGCATCAATCATAATGAGTAATTCCATCAAATGATCATTGACGGGTTGACAACTGGGCTGGATTAAATAGACATCACAACCCCGAATTGATTCTTGGATTTGAACATAAAGTTCTCCGTCCGCGAATCTTTTGCGAATCATTGGCCCCAAGTCCATACCTAGATAACGAGCAACTTCTTGCGACAGTGCTATATTGGCAGAACCGGAAAAAAGCCGCAGACGATTATTGTCAGGTAGTCCCGTTGCTATTGACTGAATTGGTAAAGTGGCAGAACTTAGCACAGCAGATCCTCGAAGTGCATTCATAGAAATATCATCAGAGATTGAGCAAATTTCGCCGAAATTGAGTAAACAAATAATATTGATCTTCCAGTTAGCTCTGGGGTGTTACAACACCTATGATTAAATAGCACCAAACGTGCAAACAATTATTTTATGATACTTATTACCAATTAATAACCCAGTTAACTGAAGATTAAATATTAATTTTAATAAATCCCCAGACCTGGAAAAATTTGCCGTGAACTAAACCGCTTGATTTATAAGAAGATAGGCTCAAAACCCCGGAATTTATCCCTAAAAATCCCCAAAATTTTTAGGTATCAATGTCTTGTAAGTCGGGGATGAAAGCTGTAAGAGGGGATTTATCCCCCAGTGATAAGTTGATTATATTTGATGTTATCATCTTCTCAATAGACAGGAAAGGTAATCAACCTGTATAAAAACGCTACCATATTGAACACATCCTGACTTAAGGCAGAACGTAAGAATAGAATAATGCAAGACTTATTTCCAGTATACACTTCCTTGCAGGCGGGGTGACTGAGGAAAATTACGGAAGCTACAATTGAGACATATTGTGTCACGTTGTGGATGGATGATGCTTTTACTAAGTTCTAGCTCAGTTGCTATTATATTCAATTAATAGATCATGCAATCACCGATTACAGTTGGTACTATCCTACAAAATCGTTACCACATAATTCACATTATTGGACAGGGGGGATTTGGTAGAACCTATCTAGCAGAAGACCAAAGACGCTTTAATGAACTTTGTGTTCTGAAAGAATTAATTGCCCCAATCACAGAAACATCCCATGGGCAAAAAGCACAGGAGTTATTTGAACGAGAAGCTGCAACATTGTATCAAATTGAACATTCGCAAATCCCCAAATTTCGAGAAAAATTTGCCCAAAACGAAAAGTTATTTTTGGTACAGGATTTTGTGGCTGGTAAGACTTACCGCAATTTGCTCAAAGAACGTCAAGACCTGGGAAAAACCTTTAATGAGGCCGATGTACTGCATTTATTAAGAACTTTATTACCTGTTCTTAGTTATATTCATGGAAAGGGAATTATTCATCGAGATATATCTCCAGAAAATATAATTTTACGGGAAAATGATTTTCTGCCTGTGTTAATTGATTTTGGAGTGGTTAAGGAGTTAGCCACAAAATTACAATCATCAAGTGCTACATCAGTAACAACTGTAGGTAAGTTAGGTTATGCGCCTAGCGAACAAATGCAGACGGGCAGGGCATATCCTAGTAGTGATTTGTATGCGTTAGCTGTGACTTCTATAGTTTTATTGACTGGGAAAGAACCCGCAGATTTATTTGATGAGCAGCAACTAACCTGGAATTGGCAAAAATGGGCAACGGTGAAACCAGAATTTGCTCAGGTTTTACAGCGAATGTTGAGTTATCTACCGGGGGAACGCTATCAAAGTGCGGCTGATGTGACTCAGGCACTGCTGAACATAGGCTATAGTAGTCAACCTCCAGCTAATTTATCTTCTTTACAAACTATTGCTATTGGTCACCGTCCTGAACCTATATCGAAAGCATCTGAAAAGCCGCAACCTTCAGTAGATTCTGGGCAAAGTAGCTCTATTTTGGATAATGGTTGGGCGTTGGGGGGTATTGGCTGTATTGTGATTATTTTAGCAGGTTTTGGTTCTTGGACTCTGGTAACTTCACTGAAAGGTAAGCCGCGTCCATTGGGAGAAACGACTACAACTCCACAATCTTTTCCTTCTCCAGTTATTCCTAGTGGGATGACATTAACACCAACTCCAACACCGATTAATAGCGAACCTGTGATTAATCGCCAACGGCTGAAATTAGACAGGTCTAATATGGCGAGAGTTGAGGGAACACTGCGGGAAAATGAATTAGTTCAATATAGTTTGCAAGGTAAGAGTGGGGAAAAGTTAGTTGTATCTGTAAATGAGAACAGTGGTGTTATTCTGACGATTTTAACTGCTGATGGTGAAGTCGTGAATACTCAAGATCAACAATCTACATCTTATGAGGGAATATTAGCGAATGATGGCAAATATATTATTCAATTAGGTTTGTCCGGGGGTGTGGCAGAGGTTAATTATAGTTTGAATGTGGCTTTAGAAACGCCAACACCAACCCCGACGGAAACACCAACGCCAACGGAAACACCAACGCCAACGGAAACACCAACCCCGACGGAAACACCAACGCCGACGGAAACGCCAACGCCGACGGAAACGCCAACTCCAACGGAAACGCCAACGCCGACGGAAACACCAACGCCAACGGAAACACCAACGCCAGGTTTTAATGGGACTAATTAGGGCTAAATTAGGAAAGGAAGCAAATTAAGTTGTCATTTTTAACGGAAAACGTTGTTGAATACTTTATTGATTACGGGAACTGATACGGATGCTGGTAAAACTGTGGTGACGGCAGCTTTAGCGGCTTATTGGCAAAAATATTATCCTCAGCGCAGTTTGGGGATGATGAAGCCAATTCAATCGGGGGTGGGTGATAGGGAACTGTACCAAAGTCTGTTTAATTTGGAACAGTCAGCGGAGGAAATTACACCTTTGTATTTTCAAGCGCCTTTAGCACCTCCAATTGCGGCTGCGAAGGAAAATCGTCAAGTTGATTTGGCGATCGCTTGGCGAACTTTGTTATCTTTACAAAAACAGCGTGATTTTGTGTTGGTGGAATCTTTGGGGGGTTTAGGTTCACCAGTTACCAATGAGTTGACTGTGGCTGATTTGGCGGGTGAATGGCGATTGAAAACTATTTTGGTTGTGCCGGTGAGATTGGGGGCGATCGCTAGTGCTGTGGCTAATGTAGCATTAGCTAGGCAAACTAAAATCAATCTGCGGGGGATTATTCTCAATTGTACCCAACCTCGCACCGAGTCAGAAATTGCTGATTTAACGCCACCAGATTTAATTCGATCATTAACAAATATTCCCGTTTTAGGTTGTGTTCCCTACCTAGAAAATCCTAGAGATTTGGAAAAACTTGCCGAAGTGGCTGCGGCTTTGGACTGGGAAATATATTGTAGGGAATAGGGAATAGGGAACAGGGAACAGGGAAGAAATATAAATCTAATCACTAATTTTTAATTGATAAATATGGTTTTTACATTTCCTCTGGCTTCAACAGTAAATCTCAAAAATGTCCGGTTAGAAATTCGGGCTTTACAACCACAATTAGTGGAGTGGAGAAGACAGATCCACCAAAAACCAGAATTAGGTTTTCAGGAAAAAATTACCGCCGAATTTATTGCCCAAAAATTGCAAAATTGGGGAATTGTCCATCAAGCCGGAATTGCTCAAACGGGAATTGTCGCTATTATTAAAGGTGAAAAACCTGGGAATGGCAAAGTGTTAGCAATTCGGGCGGATATGGACGCTTTACCTATTCAAGAACAGAATCAAGTTCCCTATTGTTCTCAACATGATGGAGTCATGCACGCTTGTGGACATGATGGACATACAGCGATCGCTCTCGGTACAGCCTATTACCTCAATCAACACCGAAAAGACTTTAGCGGCACTGTCAAAATTATCTTCCAACCCGCAGAAGAAGGTCCCGGTGGAGCAAAACCAATGATTGCAGCAGGTGTACTTAAAAACCCTGATGTTGATGCCATTATCGGTTTACACTTATGGAATAATCTGCCATTGGGAACTGTAGGAGTCCGGGCTGGGGCATTAATGGCTGCTGTCGAATTGTTCCGTTGCACCATTTTCGGTAAAGGTGGACATGGGGCAATTCCTCATCAAACAGTGGATTCTGTGGTGGTAGCAGCGCAAATAGTCAATGCTTTACAAACAATAGTTTCCCGTAATGTGAACCCCATTGATTCGGCTGTAGTGACAGTGGGAGAACTCCACGCCGGCACAGCAGTTAATGTGATTGCTGATACCGCGAGAATGGGGGGAACAGTGAGATATTTTAATCCTGATTTGGCAGGTTTTTTTAAAGAACGCATTCAACAAATTATTGCGGGAATTTGCCAAAGTTACGGTGCAAGTTATGACTTAGATTATATTCATCTTTATCCACCAGTTATCAATGATACGGGAATTGCTGAATTAGTGCGTTCAGTCGCAGAAGCAGTCATAGAAACCCCCATTGGTATCGTTCCCGAATGTCAAACAATGGGTGGGGAAGATATGTCATTTTTTCTGCAAGAAGTTCCCGGTTGTTACTTTTTTCTTGGTTCTGCAAATCCAGAGAAAAAATTAGATTACCCTCATCATCATCCCCAATTTGATTTTGATGAAACAGCTTTACCAATGGGTGTGGAAATGTTTGTCCGCTGTCTGGAAAAGTTCTTTGTTGAATAGTTTATTATGAAGTACAAGAACCCCACCCCCAACCCCCTCCCCGCAAGCGATGAGGGGGCTACAATGCACTATAATTGTAAAACCTCTGTAGTAGGGGTTTACGGCGTAAACCCCCGCGAGTGAGAAACTAAGAGGGTGGTCCCTCATGGTGTATCAAATATTTTTAGATCCCCCTAAATCCCCCTTAAAAAGGGGGACTTTGAGGAATTTAGCCCCCCTTTGTAAGGGGGGTTGGGGGGATCTCGATTAATTCTGATACTTTTCAACCATCCTCTAAGCAATTTTGGGTTTTTGTAAATGCCAATTAGTTGATTGTTCATAGGCATAAGCTACTTGGAAAAGTTGCTCTTCTCCTAGCACTTTACCAACTATTTGTAGTCCAATTGGTAGACCTTTACTATCAAAACCGCAAGGTAAACTGATTCCTGGTAAACCAGCTAAATTCGCGGGAATAGTCATTAAATCATTTAAATACATACTCAAAGGATCGGTAGTTTTTTCTCCGGCTCGAAATGCGGTAGTTGGTGCAGTTGGAGAAATTAACACATCTACTGATTGAAAAGCTTTTTCAAAATCTTTTTTAATGAGAGTGCGGACTTTTTGGGCTTTCAAATAGTAAGCATCATAATAACCAGCGGAAAGGGCATAAGTACCAATCATAATCCGGCGTTTGACTTCCGCCCCAAATCCCTGAGAACGAGTTCGGGTATACATTGATAAAAGATTGTCTGCATCAGGGGAACGCAAACCATATTTAACGCCATCGTAACGCGCTAAGTTAGCTGATGCTTCCGAGGGGGCGATAATGTAGTAAGTTGGTAAACCATAGCGGAAACTGGGACAGGAAATCGGATGAATTTCCGCACCTAGTTCTTGAAGTTGTTCAATGGCTTTGGTGACAGCGGCTTGTACTTCTGAATCCAACCCTTCACCAAAGGTTTCTGTAATGACACCAATTCTAAGTTTTTTCCGAAGTTTGAGATCCGGTTTTAAACTAGCTGCATAGTCAGGAACTTTGATTTTGAGACTGGTAGAGTCTTGCGGATCATAGCCAGCGATCGCACTCAACAATATTGCTGTATCTTCTACACTGCGTCCAAATGGTCCGATTTGGTCGAGAGACGAAGCATAAGCCACTAAACCATAACGGGAAACTAACCCATAAGTCGGTTTCATGCCCACCACACCGCAGAAGGAAGCAGGTTGCCGAATTGAACCCCCTGTATCCGAACCCAGGGAAACCACGCATTCATCGGCTGCTACGGCTGCTGCTGAACCACCAGAAGAACCACCAGGAACACGGGATAAATCCCAAGGATTAGCGGTAACTTGATAAGCGGAGTTTTCTGTGGAACTCCCCATTGCAAACTCATCTAAGTTGGTTTTACCTACCATCACACCCCCAGCGTCAGCTAGTTTTTGGGTGACGGTGGATTCGTAAGGTGGGATAAAATTTTCCAAAATCCGGGAAGCGCAGGTGGTGACTATCCCCTTGGTACACAAATTGTCTTTAATCCCGATGGGAATCCCCGCTAAGATGCCAATTTCTTCTCCAGCAGCGACTTTTGCATCTACAGCTTGAGCTTGTTTTAAGGCTTGTTCTGTCGTGACTGTGAGGAAACTGTGCAGTTTGGGTTCTAACTCTTGAATCCGATTTAATGCTTCTTGGGTAATTTCAACGGCAGAACGTTCTTTACTAATTATCTGTTCGTGCAACTCGCGGATGGATGCCATAATTGTTCTCTTTAAGGAATCAAGTCATTGATTTTAGCATTTACAGGTGTGGGGATTGGGGAATTTGCGTCTGAAGTTACAGGAAATTTTTTGTCTCACGCAAAGGCGCAGAGGCGCAAAGAGAGTTTTAAGAGTTTAGTTATAGTAAAAATATTACTTTTAAGAGAAAGTGAAAATCTGAATTTACTTGTTTTCAATTCTGATACTGAGAGGATTACCCAATGGATACCTTAGATAATTATCGCCGGATTATTAAAGAAGTGTTAATACCTTATACACAAATTCCTTATTCCTATGGAGTGATTGAATGTAAAACAGTTTTTGATAGTGAAAATGATAGTTATTTACTAATAACTCTTGGTTGGCATGATCATAAAAGAATTCATGGTTGTCTGGTGCATCTTGATATTATTGATGGTAAAATCTGGGTGCAAAGAGATGATACAGAAGATGGTGTTACTTATGAATTAGAAGCTGCGGGAATTCCTAAAGATAAAATTGTTTTAGGTTTTTACCCGCAAAATGTTAGGCAACATACGGGATATGCTGTGATTTGAGTTGCTTTGGCAAGAAAGAGAAGTTTTATTCAATTCTATCTAACCACTGTTTTGGATTGCGTTTTGCATGGAAGCAAGCAAATACAAAAACAGTATCTTGGTCAAAAACGTAGAGAATTATGTAAGGAAATCGGCGAATTAATACTCTTCTTACCTGTTTGTAGGTAACTTGGTAAGCAAGAGGTTGTCTTCCAATTCCAGACAAACAAGCATCAACAGCACGAACAAATTCTGAACCTAAACCTGGATTTTGAGATTCGTACCACTCAAAAGCATTTTGGATATCGTATTCTGCTTCTGGCTGAATAATTAGGTTATAGTTCATTGGGAGAATCCTAACCGTTTTTTAACTTCTTCCCAACTAGAACCATTTGTAGGGTTTTTTTTATAATTTTCTAACCGTTGATCTAATTCTTGTTGTTGTGCTGGACTCAAGGGAAATTCTTCTTGCTGTTCTAAGATGCTGTCCCATAAATCTTCAGCAAGTTGAATACGTTCTGCAATGCTGAGTTCAGAAATGTCAAATTTTAAGAGGGGATGGAGACTCATAAGTGGAGAGTTAGGGTTGAGCTTTTATTTATTTTATAGCATTGGGGGATTTGAATGGTGTTGGAAGATGTATTATATTAGTTTCAGCACTTAGTAAACAGAGTAGAGTCTATCTCATGGTGTTTTCATCCTTGGTCTGATACTGATTATAGCAGGTATATATTCTATGTTCACAGGTAAATCTGTTAATGGTTTTTTAGCTAAACATCTAAAATAGAATAGACTCAACTATACAATCACAATTATGTTCTACAAAATTCCATTATTGCTTACACCTCAACCAGAAGGAGGGTTCACCGTAACTTCTCCACTTTTACCAGAATTGATAACTGAGGGGGACTCTATGGATGAGGTTTTAGCCAATGTTAGAGATGCCTTTGAAGCAGTTCTGGAAACATATCAAGATTTAGGTAAAGAACTTCCCCTTAACCTACAATCTGTAGACCAAAACTCACCAGCTTTAATAGAAACAATTATCTCCATCAGATGAACTATAGAGAAGTTGCTAAGAAATTATCTAAACTTGGATGTGAAGAAATCCCCAGACGTGGTGGAGGTTCACATAGAAAGTGGTTTAATCCAATTACTCAGAAAGCAACTGTAATTCCTGATTGGAGTGGCCGCGATTTAAAACTAGGAACGTTACGCACAGCCATAAAACAACTAGGAATTGAGTGGGCTGACTTTGAAGAAGTATAACAAATTATAGCGACAAATTCTTCCATTGCTGTGGCACTTCAAGAATATTTGCAACTACACAAACCGGATCAAATTACTCAACAATAGATGCTGTATATGCCGATGAAGATAGTAGTATTGATCAATTATTTGTAAGTCTACAAAGTCACTCTCTCAAATACAAATCATGAATATTAATGCCTCTATTATTGATCAACGTTTAGGCTCAGTAACTAATGTCATTCGACAACGGGCTACTGAAGAATTAAATATTAATGATGCTGGCAAACTTAAATCTTTGGCATTTGTATATTTTTGTGTGCAAACAATTCTAGATTTAGAAGACTCTAATACCTTTGATTGTTTGACCGAAGGTGGTGGAGATTTTGGTGTGGATGCCATGCACATTTCTGAAGAATATGATGGTGAGTTTACAGTTAGTTTATTTCAGGTAAAGTATGTAAATAATCTAGAAGGTAAGACTAATTTTCCTGAAAATGGCATCACGGCTCTCATTAATGCAATTAGATTTTTGTTTGATCCCACTGCAAAATTAGAGCATATTAATCAACGCTTACTTGCCAAAGTAGAAGAAGCCCGCAGTTTAATTCGGGATGGATATATTCCCCAGGTGCGGGCATTAGGTTGTAATAATGGCATAAAATGGAATGACTCTTCTCAAGAAGCAATTGATCGATCTGGATTCGGTGATCAGGTGACATGGGAACACATTAATCATGAACATCTGATCAAAATTCTGCAAGCTTCTAAACCAGTTAAAGATACTTTACAACTAAGTGGCAAAGCTGTAGTTGAAGATATGAATTTCAGTCGGGTACTTGTGGGCAGAATTTCTATAACTGAAATTGCGGCTTTGATTGAGCGACACGGAGAACGCTTGTTAGAACGTAATATCCGCCGTTATTTAGGGCTGCAAGGCAACCGGGTCAACGAGGGTATTCGGGATACTTTAAATAGCGATGAAAAAAACAATTTCTATTTTTATAATAATGGCATCACTTTAACTTGCGACAGTTTTTCCTATAACGCGCTGCAAAATGGTGATTATCAGGTACGAGTTGAGAACCTGCAAATTATTAATGGTGGTCAAACTTGTATGACCATTTTTAAAACTCTTCAAGACCCAAATTTCTGCCAACAAAATACTCAAGCTTATGTTTTAGTTCGGCTTTATCAATTACCTACTGATAATGATGATTTAGTCCAAAAAATTACTTATGCTACTAATAGTCAGAACCCTGTGGATTTGCGTGACCTTCGAGCTAATGATAATCTACAGCGGCGGCTGGAAATGGATATCCAACAGTTGGGATTTAATTATCGCCGTAAACGCTCTGATACAGGCACTAGATCCACAGATATTACTTCGGGTGTAGCGGCTGAGGCGATACTGGCGGTTTGGCGACAAAAGCCTCATCAAGCTAAGTTTTTCACTCGTGAGCATTTTGGTAAACTGTATAATGTAATTTTTACTGAGCAGCTTAATGGCGCACAAGTCGTCATAGCTGTACAGTTGTATAGAATTGCCGAAACCCTACGTAAACGTCCGTATCCCCATGATCCTGCTTGTGTCCGTTATGCTTCGTGCTTTATTGCTATGCAAATGGGGAAAAGACTTCTCAAAAAAATGAATCTACAAATGAAGGAAATTAACCACCGTAATTTTAAGGATGCAAATCAGTTGATTAATCAAAATTGGGATAATTATTTCAATGATTCAGTCGGAGATGTTCAAGAGGCACTTCAAGCACTTTACGGAAACCAGGAAATTTCTTTACAACAACTTTCTGCCACTTTCCGACGTGGTGATTTAATAGAGAAACTTCAGCAGATGGAAATTCATTAAATCTATTCTTATGAATGACAAACTCCAGACCGAAAAAGATAAGCTCCAGACAAGCACTAATATAGTGATAAATCAAGAAACAGAGAAGGAAGAGGTTCTCTGTCCCCATTGTCTACGCACTGCTACAAATGGTATTAAATGTAAAGGTATCTGTGTGGCTGATAATGGCTATTAAGATGTAAATAAACAAATTTGGCAAAGCTAAGTGATATGGTTAAAATAATTTCTCGTACTTATGTCGGTCAAGTCAATGTTTATGATATTGGTGTGGAAAATGACCATAATTTCGTCATTAAAAATGGTTTTATTGCTGCCAATTGTTTTAATAAATCTCACTCTACAGCTTACGCTTATGTAACTTATCAAACGTCATATTTAAAAGCAAATTATCCATTGGAATATATGGCGGCGTTGTTAACCGCTAATAGTGGGGATACAGACAAGGTGCGGAAGTATCTTGATAATTGCTCTAATATGGGGATTGTGATTGATGCACCGGATGTGAATCGCTCTGGTTTAGATTTTACGCCGGTGGATGGGAAGATTTTATTTGGATTTTCGGCGGTGCGAAATGTGGGACAAAATGCGATCGCCTCAATTTTAGAAGCTAGGGAAGAATCAGGAGAATTAGTCCCATTTAAATCTTTGGCGGATTTTTGCGATCGCGTGGATTTACGTGCCATGAATCGCCGCACTTTAGAATCACTCATTAACTGCGGTGCTTTTGACAAAATTCAAGCTAATCGCAACCAATTAATTCATGATTTAGAATTAGTTTATGAGTGGGCGCAATCCCGCGCTAGAGACAAAGCTAGTGGACAGGGTAATATATTTGATTTATTAGGAGGGGGATTGGCAGGGAATAATCATCAACCCCAGAAAAATGCCTATGAATCTGCACCAAAAGCTCCCCCTGTCAATGATTTACCACCTCAAGAAAAACTCCGAATGGAAAAAGAATTATTAGGATTTTATCTCTCAGATCATCCTCTTAAATCTATCAGACAATCATCTTCAGTCCTTGCACCTATTAACTTAGCACAATTGGCAGAACAAAAAGATGATTCTATTCTTTGTGCGGTAGTAATGTTGAATAATGTCAAAAAGGTTGTCACCAAAAAAGGTGATTCTATGGCAATTCTGCAAGTTGAAGATTTATCTGCTGCCTCGGAAGCGGTGGTTTTTCCTAAAACCTATGAACGCATTAGTTCTTTACTCGAAGTTGATGCCAGATTGATTATTTGGGGTAAGATAGATCGCCGCGACGATCAAGTTCAATTTATTCTGGAAGATGCGGAAACTGTCGAAACTGTAAAAATGATTTTAGTGGAACTGAGTCCACAACAAGCAGGAACAATTGAAGAACAACATCGTTTGAATACAATTCTCAAAGCACAAGCAGGGGATAAAGATAAATCCAGAATACCTGTCATTGGTGTTGTTCAGGCTGGAGATCACCGAGAAATTGTCCGCTTTGGAAGACAGTTTTGGGTACAAGATTCGGGAACAGCAGTCCAAGCATTACAAAATGGCAGATTCCCGGCTCATATTAAACAACTAACCAGCGGCTAAACCATAATACCCGTAGGGGCGCAGGGCCTGCGCCCTCTTCTCATATTGCGCCCTCTTTCCATATTGCGCCCTCTTTCCATATTCCATATTGCGCTCTTCCATATTGCGCCCTTCCATATTGCGCCCTTCCCATATATGATGTATATAATTTTAAATTAAGAGGGCTTACACCGTAAGCCCCTACGAGATTAACAATTATTGATTTGGTTATATGAAGTTCGATCCCGAAAAACATCACCGGCGTTCAATTCGGCTTCCTAATTACAATTATGGTCAAGCTGGTGCTTATTTTGTCACAATATGTACTTATAAAAAACAATGTTGGTTTGGTGATATTAAACGGGGGGAAATGCAACTAAATCTAATTGGTCAAATAGTCGTTCAAGAATGGTTAAAATCATCAGCAATTCGCCAAGAGATTGAATTAGATGAATGGGTTTTAATGCCTAATCATTTACATGGAATTGTTTGGATTCAGGATCAAGATCAGGGAAGGTGCGATCGCATTGAGGAATTAAACCATGAGGATTTACGCAATAAGGAGTTAAACCAAGAGGGCTTACGCCGTAAGCCCCTACGGTCTGGTTCGCTCGGTTCTTTTATTAATGGGTTTAAATCCTCTGTGACTCGGCGCGTTAATTTAATTCGTTATCATTCTGATCTGCCTTTTTGGCAACGTAATTATTATGAATCTATAATTAGGGACGAAACACATTTAAGTAATATTAAAGAATATATTGGGAATAATCCTCAAAACTGGGAGGATGATGCAGAAAATCCCCACAATAGTTCAGAATGGCAGAAAATGCTGATAGATGTGCAGTTTTAACAAAAAACATATTTCAACTATTTGCAAAATTTGATGATTTATTTGGAGATTTAAGAGTTATTATTTTTAACAAAGATAAAATAAAAACTTTCATAAACCAAATTAATGTGGTGTATTATCCCCAAGTTTGTATTTCTGAGCCTAGCTGTCCGATTCATTTAGTTGGCAAAACAGGACAAGCTGTAGAGATTTCTATTCATACTCCGAGTCCATATATCTGTGCCAACTGCGAACAGATATTACCCGATTGGAAACAGCAACAGTTTTTGTGGGTGGTGGTTGTCTTGCAGCAATCACAATATCCTTTAGAAGAAATGACTATAGAAACAGAACAAGAAAAAGAAAAACTGCGGGAAAAATTTATGCGTTTTGGTTGCGATGTGGCATTTAATTTGCGCGATCGCGGATATTTAACAGACCTCATAGATCCCCGCACAGGTTATCCATTACTATCTCATTCTGGCCTAGTTCCCCATGATGACACAGCAGTAGCCCAAGCCTTACTTAAATATCCCGCCATTCAAAATAAATGCCATGTCCTTGTCCATCCCCAATGGGGAACCGCCGTTTATCCCAGTGTCATGCTTTCAGAAGCACCTCCAGAAATAATTGAGTCAGTCACTAAAGCGATCGCACCAATGCACGGATGGATACAGGTGTAAAGAGGCAGAGGGGTTGGGGGAGTTGGGGGAGTAGGGGAGTAGGGGAGTAGGGGGAGTAGGGGGAGTAGGGGAGTAGGGGGCAGGGAGAATATTTATTGCCTATTGCCTATTGCCTATTGCCTATTGCCTTCTTCCTGACAACTGACAAAATAAATGTGTAGGCTAGAATTACTAAGCTTTTAGTTAGCAACAAGTCAGAGGAAGGCAGTATGGATAGTAACAATTGGTTGCAACAGCTAATGATGTTGGGTATTGGCACAACTTCTTTAGTTGCAGACAAACTCAAAGAAGTGAGTGATGAACTGGTAAAAGACGGTAAACTCAATCCTGAGCAAGCAAAGGCAGTCATGGATGATCTTGTACATCAGTTACAGTCAGAACAAGGCAACTGGGACGAGCAAATGCAGCGACAAATGCGAAACATGATGCAGGATTTGGGAGTCGCCCGTCAGTCAGAAGTAGACGAATTACGGGGGAGAATAGACCGTTTAGAGCGTCAAGTCCGGGATTTAGAAAATAAGCTATGGCGCTAAAAGATCATTTCTGATTTAAACTAATTTGTGTTCTGTCAGTAATCTGATCATCGGTAATTAAAAGAGAGAGGGTTGATTTTGAAAGGAATTTTCCTCAGCGTGGTGTTAATGCTGGTATGTGTTGGCGTCTTAGTATTTACCCAAATTAGCGGTCAAAAAGATGCGGCGATCGGTAATTCATCCCCAGCACAACCAACCACCACTGTCACGCAAGAAAACAATACGCCAATAAAGAGCAATACTATGTCTGAAGCAAATGCTGTTACTACCGCCTCTGGATTAAAATATATTGAACTACAAGAGGGAACGGGCGCAACTCCCCAAACTGGACAAACCGTTGAGGTTCACTACGTCGGTACATTAGAAAATGGGACTAAATTTGATAGTTCGCGCGATCGCGGTAAACCCTTTAGCTTTAAAATTGGCACAGGACAAGTAATTAAAGGTTGGGACGAAGGACTCAGCACCATGAAAGTAGGTGGCCGTCGTCAACTAATTATCCCCTCAGAACTAGGTTATGGTGCGCGTGGTGCTGGTGGCGTTATTCCCCCCAACTCTACTTTGATTTTTGACGTAGAACTAATCAGCGTTAAATAGTAATTGGGAATTGGGAATTGGGGTGAGGTTATTGGGAAAATCAGAAATTTTCAGTTATTGCAATCGTCAAAAAATATCACCAAGGAAAATTAATTCTCAAAAGAAAAAAGATGAATACTTCTTATTCGAGCGAATCGTATTCCTTTAACTTTGACTTTCTTGCACCTCACCCCAAACAAGATGCTGATTTACTGCAACAGTTATCTTTTATCCCTGGGTTGAAAGAAATTCTCATGCTCCGTCAAGTTCACGCACTGGAACACGCCACTGTCTGGTTACTAGGGGAAAATAAATATTCCTCTTTATCATCAGGAACAACCACCAATATACAATTAGATGATGAATTATTAGGTGGTTTGTCTACCGAACAGGGATTTTTTCTCTATGGTGATGTGAATATTCATGATTTGCGCCGTGCAGTAACATTAGCTAAACATCGTCTGACCACTGGAGAATGGGATTTAGCTGTACATCCCCGCTGTGGCACAAATGTATCTGTAGCCATGTTATTAACAGCAGGACTAGCAGTAACAATTCCTTGTTTACTACCATTTCGACCAATTGAACAACTAATCGGTTTTGGTTTAGCCGCCACAGCCGCAGCGGAAATTGCACCAGATTTAGGAATGCTCACCCAGCGTTATCTTACCACCTCTATCCCCTTTAATTTAGCTATTGAAAATATTACCATCACCCGTGATTTTTGGGGTAAAGAAAGTCATTTTATCAAAGTATATTGGGAAAATTAGGAATCCGTAGGGGCGCAGGGCCTGCGCCCTGATTCATTAACCACCTGCGCCCTGATTCATTAACCACCTGCGCCCTGATTCATTAACCACCTGCGCCCTGATTCATTAACCACCTGCGCCCTGATTCATTAACCACCTGCGCCCTGATTCATTAACCACCTGCGCCCTGATTCATTAACCACCTGCGCCCTGATTTATTCACAACCTGCGCCCTGATTTATTCACCACCTGCGCCCTGATTCATTAACCACCTGCGCCCTGATTTATTCACCACCTGCGCCCTGATTTATTCACCACCTGCGCCCTGATTCATTAACCACCTGCGCCCTGATTTATTCACAACCAACACCATTATTTATAAACTTCAAAATTAGATATTTAGGATGATGAGAAAACTTTACTTTTTAGTACCAGGAACAAATGGTAAATTTGCTTGTGGTGGTCTTTGGGCAGAATTGAAAACAGTTGCTTTAGCTCAACAGATTTGTGATGCTGAAATAGTTACCTATCGTCAGCGAGAATCAGATAAATTATTTTTAGATGATTTATTAAAAGAAAAGAACTTAGATTTAGATAACATAATTTTTGTAATTAGCTGGGGATTCAATGTTGGTAAATTAGCGGCTAAATTGCAAAAATATCATGTAATTTATCACGCTCATAGTGCAGGTTATAAAATTAATTTACCAGCTAGTATTCCCATAATTACAGTGAGTAGAAATACTTTGGGTTATTGGGGACAACAAGCCCCAAACTCTCTAATTTATTATTTACCCAATCAAATTAGTGATGAATTTACTAATTTACATCAACATCGAGATATTGATGTTTTAGTGCAAACCCGGAAATCTTCAGAATATTTAATTAAAACCTTAATTCCGGCTTTAGAAAAAAAATGTAAAGTATTGGTTATTGATAGTTATGTAGAAAATTTACCAGCTTTATTTAATCGTGCTAAAGTTTATCTTTATGATTCGGCAGAATATTGGAAATTACAAGGAGTTAGCGAAGGATTTGGCTTACAACCAATGGAAGCATTAGCTTGTGGTTGTCAAGTCTTTTCTAGTGTCAATGGGGGATTATCGGATTATTTAGATCCGGGATTTAATTCTTATAAAATCGCTGGTTATGCTTTAGAATATGACGTTGCCAAAATTTTGCAGGTTTTAGAATCTTCAGTAGCATTGACTTTATCAGAAACTGTGTTAGCAGAATACAGAACTGAGCATATTATTCACCGTTTAGAAGTAATTTTAGCAGACATAAATAACTTCTTCGATCATAAACATAACTATTCAACTAAAATTCCCAATTTTACAAAAATCCGGTTAGCGCAATTGTTTACACAGAAAATCTTTGCTAAAATCAAGAAGAAATATTTACAGGGTAATTAGGGAATCTCATGAATAGACGATTACTGGTGACTGGAGGTGCTGGGTTTATTGGCGCGAACTTCGTCCATCATTGGTGTCAGGCTTATCCAAATGATAGAATCGTGGTACTGGATGCTCTTACCTACGCTGGAAATCGCCATAATTTAGCCTCTGTTGAAGCCAAAGAGAATTTCCGATTTGTGCAAGGAGACATAAGCGATCGCTCTTTAGTTGATCAACTACTTTTAGCAGAAAATATAGATACTATAGCCCATTTTGCCGCCGAATCTCATGTTGATCGTTCCATCACCGGACCTGCTGCATTTGTCCAAACTAACGTAGTGGGAACTTTTACTTTATTAGAAGCTTTCCGTCAATATTGGCAAGCAAAAAACCAACCTAGTAATTACCTATTTCTTCACGTTTCTACCGATGAAGTTTATGGTAGTCTCACCTCAGATGAACCGGCATTCTCAGAAACTACAGCCTATAGTCCCAATAGTCCTTATTCCGCTTCCAAAGCTGGAAGTGATCATCTAGTTCGGGCTTATTATCATACTTATAAATTACCGACAATTATCACTAATTGCTCTAATAATTATGGTGCTTTTCAATTTCCAGAAAAGCTAATTCCTTTGATGTGTATTAACATTCTAACTGGTAAAGAATTACCTGTTTATGGTGATGGTAAAAATGTCCGCGATTGGTTGTACGTAGTTGATCACTGTCGGGCGTTAGATGTGGTAATCCATCAAGGAAAACCCGGAGAAAATTACAACATTGGTGGCAATAACGAAGTTGAAAATATCAGTCTTGTACAAAATTTATGTGCAATCATGAATGAATTAGCCCCAGATTTACCAGTATATCCAGCGGAAAAATTAATTACTTTTGTGAAGGATAGACCTGGACATGATCGAAGATATGCTATTAATGCCAATAAGCTAAAAACAGAATTTGGCTGGACTCCATCTGTAACAATTACAGAAGGTTTACGTTTAACCGTAGAATGGTATCTCAGCCATAGTGATTGGTGGAAACCCTTACTATGATCAATCCGTAATTATCAATTATTACCTAATCTTTAATTCCTCTGAATAATGAATGGGGAATTTCGATTGCAGGAAATTTCTGACAGCTAGTTCCAAATCATTTTCTTTGAGCAAAGATTCTCCGATGATCACTGTTTGTACACCACATTCAGCCACAAACGATAAATCATCGGGGGTTTCTATACCTGATTCACTAAGGACTAAAATTCCCAGTTTTTGAAGTTGCGATCGCCTAGCTGCCAATAATTCCTGAGTAGTGTTAATATTAATGCTAAAATCACCTAAACTCTGGTTATTAATGGAAACTATCCTCACATCTTCTAAAGCTAAAACTCTATCCAAATCATTTAAGTTATGAACTTGGATGACAGCATTCATACCTAAGTAATGAATCACTCGTAAAAAGTTTTGTAATTGCTTATCTGTAAGAATAGCAGCAATTAATGATATTGCATCTGCACCAGCCGAACGGGCTAAATAAATTTGGCAAGGATCAATGATAAAATCTTTGCAAAGTAGAGGTATTCCTACCCGATATCTGATAGCACGTAGATGATCAAAACCACCATGAAAAAACTTTTGATCGGTAAAAACAGATACACAAGATGCTCCTCCTCGTTTATAGGCTTGAGCAATAGTAACTGGATCAAAATCTGGTCTAATTACACTATGATAAAGTGATGCTTTTTTCACTTCTGCAATTAAACTAGGTTTATAAATACTCAATTGCAAAGCCGTAAAAAAGTCCCGCACAGTAGGAGCAGCACTTAATTGACGTTGCAAGGAAGCCCAGGACATATCTTGTTGCATTTGTGCAACTTCTAGTTTTTTCTGCCACACAATTTCTTGAATAATTGTTTGCATTTGATGATTATAAATTGTGGTTGGGTAGCTCATGAATTCTGCATAATAATCATATTTTTTTTGATAAATCTTCACCTTACCTTTTTATTTTCCAGAAAGAATTTTCACAAATTCAGATTTAAAAACGCAACTACTTTAATTTTCCATCAAATCCTTCAGCTTTTATCATAGGAAGTTAATTTTGCTGAGAATTACCAAGTAAGCAGTTAGTTTTAAGTAATCTGATATAAGTACGATAGGGTATATAGTCCATAGGATTATAACCAGCAAATTGTAAAACTAGAACACAAGCCCAAGAATATTTACCCGCAATTATTGCTTTGATTATTTGCTCTATTTGTTCAGTCTTAATTTTTTTGTTAACAGACGAATGATAATCGCTAAAATTTTGACTCATAATATGCACTCCTGTTGAAAATCATAATCATCTAATGGTTTTGAGATTTTTTCATGCCTCTTTTTTAAGACTACCCAAAGTTACTCTTTCAATACATGAATTATTCTTTGATTAACTTGATAATTTTTTCGCTCTTATTTTTTAGCCCTAATTAGACTGTCAGAATAAGTAGGTTAGCATTGAAAATCGTCGTTATGGCAAGGCGGCAAGAGGCAAGAGTGAAGAGGGTTTAGGCGATTTTACTTTTCTTTACACAGATTGGTTTTATTGTGTTCACCTACTTATTAGATTTTTAAGTGTAAATTTATTAGCCGTGATTATATACTATTTTCTTGTTTTTTTAGGTTAATTTTTTCGTATAATCAAGTTAAAAATTGTTTCGTTCAGTTTAATACTTGGTAAGTGATTATTAGTAAAATCATTACTCCTTTTATGTTGCTTCTTAACTTTTATCTATTCCAGATTTTCTAATTTTGCCGTTCAGTGATTCTTGCTGATAGTTATATATAAATTTAATCAATCATTTATCTACCCTGGGGAGGATGCTAAATGATTAGCAGCTAATTTGAGGCAGAAAGATATTCCTGGCGACAGATGACCTTGTATCTTCTTTCATAGTTGAATGCAAAAGAGACTAAATTTGGGAAAATCAGGTAAATAACTCACAATTTACCTATTTATCAAATCTCACCATCCCAAAGTTTATACAGATATTAATTGACAATATGGCAATTGTATGATATTCAATACTGTTCGGTTAAGAGTTTTTGTAGCGACTGTCTTGATTGTCAAGCGACAGCGTAACCCAAAAAAAGCTTATAAATGTTGGGTTTCGTTTCTCTGTTTTTCTCCTCTATTTTCTGACTTTATTCCTAGACTTTAAATTTTTCCTTAACGAGCGCTTGACAATCAAGACAGTCGCTACGTAATTCTATTTTTTGAGCTTAACCGACAAGTATTGGTATGGAATTAGGTTCATTTTTCCGGGTGACTCAAGTGAAAAGTAATAAAAACAACCATTAGTTTTTTCATGCAACCAAGTTGAACGTATTTACTTTTTATTGATAAAATCAGATTTATTCAAGCTTAAACATAAATCTGCTAAAGATCAATTACTAATACTAATTGAAACAATAGCAATTATCAAGATTTTATTAACTCTTTACAAAAGAAGGGAACAGGGAACTCTTAACTGGGAGCAAATAAGAAACACTCATTTGCTGAGTTTAAAGCTCAGTCAAAAAAAGGATGTTTTTAAAAGATGCGTAGCACGAAAAAAACAGTGTCATTATTTCAATCTCATGTTTTTAAACATGAGTTTTTCCTGTTCCCTGTTGCCCGTTCCCTGTTCCCTCTGAATCGAATTTTATGTTTCCCTTTGCCCTATTTATATCCAAAATTTTTCCGCAAATTGTTACAGAGTTTAGTAACGGCTAAAAATAACAAAATCTAGTGATTGGAATAGTTATGTACGAAACAAAAAGAATTATCGTCATTGATAATGATATTGTCAACCGCAATTTTGTTTTAGATTGTCTTCACTCTCAAGGCTATAATGCCATAGGTTTAGAAAATGGTATAACTGGACTGCAATTAATCAAGAAATATTTACCTGATTTGGTAATTTGTGACCTAGTAATGCCAGACATAGATGGTTATACCTTATTAAATCACCTCCGGGAAGATCCATTAACAGCAATTACTCCTTTTATTTTTTTGACTGCTATTAATACAAAGGCATCTTTACGAAAAGCAATGGAATTGGGAGCAGATGATTATTTAACTAAACCTGTAACAACGGATGAGTTATTGCGAGCCGTTGATATTAGATTACAAAAACAGGCTCTTTTTAGATATTGGTATGCAACAAACCCCAATCAACTAACATCAACAGAATTACCTAATACATCAGCAAATTCTCCGTCAATTTTTCCAGATATTCCCCATTTAAAAATAATTTTCGATTATATAGAAGCTAACTATCAAGAAGGAATTACTTCATCTGATGTTGCCGAAGCTGTAGGTTATTCTTCTGCATATTTAACTAACCAAGTTGGTAAACAAACAGGAAAGCCAATAAATGTTTGGATTGTGAAACGGCGCATGGTAGCAGCCTTATCTTTATTGGAAAATACTAATCACACAATTGAGGAAATTGCTGCTGAAATAGGTTATCAAAATGCTCCTCATTTCTCTCGACAGTTTCGCCAACATTATGGGTTATCTCCCGGAAATTGGCGAAAAAAACATCAGTTAAATTCAGATTCGAC
Organism: Anabaena sp. 54; assembly: GCF_017355725.1. NCBI lineage: Bacteria > Bacillati > Cyanobacteriota > Cyanophyceae > Nostocales > Nostocaceae > Anabaena > Anabaena sp. 54. The sequence goes on along the minus strand of NZ_JAAVWA010000010.1, from coordinate 71,792 downwards.
AAAGACTAAGTTGCAATTTAGGCAAAATCGCTCACGATTACTCAACCCTGTACCTGCGGGGAGGAGTTAAGTCAGGAGGTAGAGGCGCAGTCCCTGCGCCTAATTAGGGTTTGCTGATAGCGCAGCGTGGCGTTAGAGGTTGTTTGAAAACTTTTTCGTGTGGGATCTGACACCCGCAGATCCCCCTAAATCCCCCTTGGAAAGGGGGACTTTGAGGAATTTAGCCCCCCTTTGTAAGGGGGGTTGGGGGGATCTCAATTAATTCTGATACTTTTCAAACATCCTCTAAGCCATACTTCTAGTAGTTCGTCAAATTTATTTTGACGGGTAATGAGCGGAAAAAACTTCTGTTCTTCCCTCCCCTGCCCCCGGTGCCTCTCTTCTCCCCCTGCTTGCCTTCACCCGTCATTTTCGGGTTGGCAGACTACTAGCCCTGACAGACAACTTTTTCAGCAAACCCTAATTAAAAGTCAGAAAAAATGACCCCCCTATTTCCTATTAGATAAAACTAACTACTTTTGGGATTGCTTAATTGTTGGATAAAAAGTTGTATTGATAAGGCGAATAAACCTAATGCAACTAACCCAAATATTCCCGCTCCCAAGGCTACTATACCTACAACTAGGGTACGCACGGCAGAAGCAATGTTGATCACAGTTTGGTTATCAGAATGGGTGGGTTTATTGGCAAAAGTAGTGGCGATCGCTATCATTAAAGAATAAGTAGCAAATGCAAATCCTCCCGATATCACAGACCCAGTTATACAGCGTAAAGGAGTTGCTTGGACTTGATTAGAACTATCTACTGATGGCGTTTCTTGCGGTTGATTCATAGTAAAATAATAAATTAGGCAATTTTATTGAGCGATTTTAATTCCATGTTTAATGGTATGGGTGACAAACAATTCCAAATCCTCATCAGGAATAGCCTCACGTATCCGTTCCTTAACTATCTCCCCTTGATTTTGAGATTCAACAATAGCAAACACAGAAGGGCCAGAACCCGACATCATTGTCCCTAAAACCCCGGGTTGACTAGCGAATAATTCCCGTAGTTGCCATACTTGAGGATAAGCTGGTAAAACAACCTTCTCCAAATCATTATGTAGTTTTCGGGCAATGTTTTCTGTATTCTTATTCAAGATAGCTTTCACCATATCTTCTGAATGAAAAGCACTAGTACGAGCCGCTAAACCTTCCGAATCTTGAATATAACCAATCCCAAATTGTTGCCGATAAGTTTTATATGCCCAAGGTGTAGAAACTTCCAAACTGCGATATTTGGCCAAGACTATATGTAAATTATCCAAACTTTGCAAAGGAGAAAGTTCTTCACCTCTACCAGTAGCAATTGCCGTTCCCCCACCAATACAAAATGGCACATCTGAACCCAGACCAGCCCCTAATTCTTCTAATTCTGATTGAGTTAATCCCAAATTCCAAAGTAAATCCATTCCCACTAACACCGCTGCGGCATTACTAGAACCTCCCGCTAAACCAGCAGCAACAGGAATATGCTTTTTGATAGTAATATCCACACCACCAAAATTACTAAAAGCTTTGGGAAATTCCTTAGCCATTAATGCCGCCGCTTGATAAACTAAATTAGTTTGATCTGTAGGTACTTGAGGATGATTGCAATAAACGCGAATATTTTCAGTGCTGGACGAATGAATATCAATTTGGTCGGACAAATCTATACTTTGGAGTATCATTGCTAATTCATGATACCCGTCAGGACGACTCCCGATAATTTCCAAATACAAATTGATTTTGGCAGGTGCAATTAAACTGTAAGAACGCATAACGGTTATTTAGTAGCAAGAGGTAAAAGGCAAGAGGCAAGAGGCAAGAGGCAAGAGAACTATTCACCATTTCCTATAGTATTTACCAGTGATACCCATTGGGCAACACCAAGGTCTTCAGCGCGAACTTGAGGATTTATTCCCAATTGTTCCAGTAATTGAGTCAAGCTGTCTCGTTCAATTACCGATTGTAAATTATTTCTTAACATTTTTCGCTTTGACCCAAATCCCAATTTCACCAGAGTTTCTAACTTTTTGGGGTCATGAGCCGGAATTGCGATTTGTTTAGGACTCAACCGCACCACAGCCGAATCTACCTTGGGTGGAGGCACAAATGCCGCCGCCGGAACAGTACAAATTAACTCACAATCCGCCAAATATTGCACCCGCACCGACAACGCCCCAAAAGTTCTCGAACCGGGTTTAGCATATAATCTTTCGGCTACTTCTTTCTGTACTAACAAAACAATCGTATCAAAAGGCTCTGGATTAGGATGAGAAATCGTCCCCAGTAACTTTTCAATAATTGGTCCAGTAATATTATAAGGAATATTAGCAACAACTTTATTCTGCTTCTGAAAATTAGTAAATGTTGTTAATTGCGATGGTAAATCAAGAGTTAAAAAATCTCCCTGTAGCAAGAGAAAATTTTCTTTTTCCCCCAATTGTTTAGCCAGTAACTTACACAAATCTCGGTCAATTTCTACGGCTAATAGAGATTTCACCAGCGGTAATAACCGACGAGTGAGAATTCCTGTACCCGGACCAATTTCTAAAACTTTATCAGTTTCGTGACAATTAGCCGCTTGGACAATTGCGTTCAGAGCTTTATCACTTTTTAACCAATGTTGAGCAAACTGTTTACGGGGTTGAATCATTTTATTGCCATTAAAAATTAGACTTATTATCAGGATTATTTTATTGGACAATAACAATCTTTATTATACTTAATGATGTAAGTCCATTCTTAATAATACCACAAATCACTTACATATCACACTTCAAAATGTAACTTGAAACCTTATCAATGCCATCTCTAACCTACAAAGAATAGCAAAGGTCTTTCTTGTATTCACATATTTCTTTAATAAAATTCATCGTAAATCTTCTATCCAACACAAATAATTAAATAGTTTATCATGAGACAGTGCATTATAAAATCTTTCATCAGCCGTCACCATTTTACAATTATTATTTACTGCCAGCGCTAGATATACACAATCATAAACAGCTTGCTGAACTCTTACTGCAATTTCTAAAGCCATTGGCATTAAACGAGGAGATAAACAAATTTGTAAAGGCAATCCCAAAAGTAATTCTAAATTATTTTGAGCATCATCTAAATTCATTTCTCCTCGACGTACCCGCTTCCATAAAATATTGCCAATTTCTGGAAAAAAGAAATCAGGAACTAATAATTGGTAATTTGGTTTATTCAAACGCAATGCTGCTTCTGAATGAATTTCCGGTAGTACCCATTTAATCCCTACATTTGCATCTACTACAAATTTACTCAACAGTTTCGATCCTCACGCAAAAGTTCAACACTATCACTAAAAATTTTACCTAAATGACGCTGACGTGCAATATCTATTTTTTTCCACGCTTGTGCAGTAACCGATTCTTGATTGACTAATTCAGCCTCTACAAAATTTTCCAAAATTGTCTTAACTTCATCTTCCAAACTGCGGTTATGGCTTTGAGCTAAACCCTGTAATTTTTCTAATACAACAGGATTAATATTTCCTAGTACAACTTGTGTTGTCATATTGCCTCGCTACTACTACAGAAAAAGACATTAACGCTGGGATATCCATTTTAAACTAATTGTAACAGCTTGCCACCTTTCCAGCTAAAGCTTTCATGTGTTTTCCTAACTGAGTACCACTAGCCCAAAAGTGAGAAGGTAAATGACCTATTGGTGCAGATAACTTAAAAGATAATTGTTGTCGGGGGGAAGTAGCATAGGGCAAATACCAACCTACCGTACTACAAAATTGGGCATAGTCGGTATCACAGCTATAATAAATTTGGGTTTGAATACTAAAACCAAAATGTCCTTGACTATATTTTGTCCACAATTGATCGATTATTTGTAAATCCTGACAAGGCAAACTTTCCAAATCACTATTAGATAAATAAGTAACTCTCCATTTAGATAAAGCTTGACACATTAACGCCCAAGTTTCTTTATCTGCTTTTTCCCACTGTTTCCATGCCAGGAAATCACGTAACTGCTGGTAATTAACACCAGTATCAGAACGGAGAGTAGTAGGTTGCTGTTTCTTCCCTGTTTGTGTTTTTATTTCTATTGCTGCTAGGACTTCTTGTGCAGATTTGTAACGTTGAGCCAAAGCATTATGAATGAGTTTATCAATAATTCCACCCAGATGTGGTGTAACCTGATTTTCTGGAAGTAAATAATCTCGCCAAACCCAGCGATCGCTTGTATCATCATATAAATCAAAAGGAGAAATCCCCGTCAACAACTGAATACAACTCACACCCAAACTATAAAGATCACTAGCTGGTAACACCTTACCCCGCATTTGTTCAGGAGCCATATATTCAGGACTACCAATAGTTGTTCCTGTTTTCATCACCCCAGTGGCAGAAATAAACTTAGCCACACCAAAATCAATCAACACCAAATCTCCCCCAGAAGATTTTCGCATGATATTTTCCGGTTTAATATCTCTATGAATCACATGATGACTATGCACAAATTCCAACACAGGTAATAAATCTTGCAGTAATTTCTGGATTTTCCCCTGATTAAAAACCCCTGCTTGTAGTAATTCCTGGGACAAAGTCTGTCCTGAGATAAATTCCTGTATTAAATATAACCTATTTTCCTGCTCAAAATATGCCAACAACTGAGGAATTTGGGGATGATGCAACTCATCTAAACGCACTGCTTCTTGCCGAAACAATTCCACCGCTTTTTTAAAATCGGCTGGATTTTCCTCGGGAAAACAGAGTTGTTTAATTACACATTGCGGTTGGGAAGGAATGTGTTCATCCACCCCTAAGATTGTTCTCCCAAAACCACCCTTACCTAAAGCATAAAGGGGACGATAGCGCTCTTTAAGTAAAATTAACTTACCACATTTAATACAAAAACACGCATCATCAGGATTTTGCGGGTACAAACAGTTAGTACAAAAACTCATCACATAGTAGTTATTTTTCAGAACTACTTGTATATTAAGTCTTCATTTGACTTACGCCGATTTATTTTTCCTCAGCATTATAAGTATAAAATTGATTTAATGCCCCCACCGTTTCAAATTTGTACCCTGGTATCCAAGCATCCAGTTTGATTTGAGTCCGGTAAATACTAAATATCATATAGTCTTGTCGGTTAGTAGTAGTAGTAATCAGTTCCTTAATATGTGGCGTAGCGGAATTAAGCAACTGTTCACAATTAACTTTAATTAACTTTTCCAAAAAGCTTGGTGTTTTTTTACATACATCAGTTTCCAAGTATGTTGTCAGCTTTTGGACTGCATACTTTTCATACTCCTCCTGATTAGGGTTAGTTTTCGCCATAACTGCCCCTAGAACAGTAACGCCCACTGCTCCTACGCATATAATCATAGTTAAAGGTTTCATTTCTAGCTCGACCCAGTATAGTGGTTAATCTTTTAAAGACTACCAAGAAAATTATCTAATTTCTGGCAAAAAACTTGATCATTTTTCTCAGGTCGTGCTAGACTTACAGAAGTAAATTGAATGGCGAGCGTAGCCAAGTGGTTAAGGCAGTGGTTTGTGGTACCACCACGCGCGGGTTCGAATCCCGTCGTTCGCCCTTTTTTATTAAGTATTAATAATTGTTGAGACAGTTACACCTACTGTTGAAAATTATATCAAATATTTGAAAAAAAAATCAAGAAAGTGTTCATTCCGCACTTCGTGCCGCTGCGCTAACATCGCCCAACAACACTGATTAAGCTGCGCTTAATTTTGCTCGTTGGGCAATTCGTCACTCGCGCGTATTGTATTCATCTCATCACCTCCCTATCGGGTAGGTGAGAGGCTTCTACTGTTTAAGCTAAAAGTTATATTTAATCATGAAGTGCGATGCGTAGCGTGGCGTTAGCCATATGGAACGAAGTGAAATGAAGCAATTCCAAGGGTTGTGATTGCTTCCCTTCCCTCGCAATGACTGTAAATATTTTTGTCCAATTACTTATTACAAAAGAAGGGAACTCTTAACAGGGAACTCTTAACAGGGAGCAAATAAGAAACACTCATTTGCACCAGTTTAAAGCTCAGTCAAAAAAAGGATGTTTTTAAAAGATGCGTAGCACGAAAAAAACAGTGTCATTATTTCAATCTCATGTTTAAAAACATGAGTTTTTCCTGTTCCCTGTTGCCCGTTCCCTGTTCCCTCTGAATAGTTCTGAAAATAAAAATCATTTTGCAGCTAATCTAGCTAAAATATCTCAATCCAGTCAACAGATTTATAAATTAGCAAAATCTCATCATTGGCGAAAAGCACGAGGTGAGAACAAAAAAATACAAAATTTTATTAAAGATTTAGAAACAATAGCTACTCTTGATCAAGCCTCATTATTTAATGATTATACACAGATAACTACGGTTCTTCGGTACTTGTTATGCTAAAGTGAGAAGTTGAGAGAAGGGAACAGGGAACTCTTAACTGGGAACAGGGAAAAAATTTTAATTTTCTAGTTTTTTAATAAGAGACTTCCAAATAAAAAAATGTCCCAAAACTGATGCAGAAATTCTCTCTCTGTGTACTCTGTGCCTCTGTGGTTCGTTTCTTAGGATAATTTATTTCTTGGAAGTCTCTAAGACTAATAATTATTCTGCTTTCCTCTTTTAACAAATTAAGAATCATTTCTATATCTTTTTCTGAGCATAATCCTACTCGCTTAGATAAAATTAGGTGAGTTTCTAATTCATTAACTGACCCTTGCGCTATGTTTAAAAATCTTATATATTCTCCTCTATATCGTCGCCCATATCATAAGAGCTATATTAGCTGGAATGGATACTGCACTTATTCGGATTTGTTGAACCATAGAATATAGCTCGTCTTTGGGAAAAAGTTTAGTGAGGAAATAGCACTTTTCAGCAATATCCATCCCTTTTTGCCAAATCATTAAGTCTTTAAAGTCATTAATATCCGACATTCTTCCTGTTCCCAGTTAAGAGTTCCCTGTTCCCTATTTTCGTTATTTTAGCATACTAAGTCCGGTAGAGCCATAACTACTTTATTACAAGGAGAACAAGATAATCTAGAAAAAGTATTTCAATGATGTAGATGGAAATTTATCATTCAAACCTTTATCATAAAAGATTGATAAAAAATTACCTCCAGCTTGAAAACCACTGGAGGCTATGATTAAAGACATTGGAATGTGGACTAGTTCACTTATGAATTTAACTTTATTTTTATATAGTTATATCTATCTGTAGGAACGTTTAAAATTAATTCATTTCTGTCTAATTGAATAAATAAAAAAGACCCCCGGTTATAGACCGAGGGATTCTGCAAGTCGGAATTATCGCACAAAGACATTCGCGTACCCACAATAGCAATGTAACAGGTCGAAAAAATGCCAAAATGCCAAAAACCACAAATCTCCGTATTTTTGCCAATACTTTAAGATCCAGGTCTAAAGACGCGCTCGTTTCCCACTTACCGGGTATTCTTATGATGACAGGGAAGCAAATCAGCCCAAGTGACTGGGAAATTTACGTAATTAGATACTGTATTATCTAAACTCATGACACCAATGACTATCAGCAAACCCTAATTACGAATATTTACTTCCTGTAAATAATCTTCTGGTTGCAAAAATACTCTACGCTCAACGGCGCGTTTATCGGTAGGTGTGTTTTGTACTTCAATAACAGGAACTGTTTTTAGTGTCGCTAATTCTTGTTGTTGATTACGTAGACGTAACTTTTGGGAATATTCTTGTAGTTTGACTCTTGCTTGTGCATAGACATCAGTATCTTTGGGAACTCTTTCCAGGAGTTTAATTGCCCCAAAAAAGTCACCTACAGATGCTTGATTGTGGGCTTGATATACATAATATCCCGATCTAACTTGACGTTTTTGATTATATTCAGCTAATTTTTGTTTAACTATAGTGCCAGCGGAGCTTTCTTCAGGTATTTGTTGTAAGTAATATAAAGCTGTTGAGAAATCTCTTTCTTCAGCTTTTGCATAGGCTTTGGCTAATAATGTTTGTGCTTGGGCTTCGATATTTACTTTTGCTTGTTCAACTAGGGGCTGAATTTTTGCTTGCCAATAAGAATTAACTGTAACTTTAGCCGCGTGAGTTAATATGTCTGTCCACCGACTTTCTTTGAATGCTTTTTCTGCTGAAATATAATGCTCTGCGTCTTTTTGCCATTGCTGTTGCCATTCTTCAATTGAGGCTTGTGCTTCTGCATAAATATTACTATCAAGAGGGATTGACTGAGCTAAATTAATTGCTTTTTGTAGGTCTCCAGATTGATATTTGGCTATGGCTTTATATAAAGTTTCTGTGGCTGAGTAAGCTTGAGAATTATTAAATAAAGAATATACTCCTAACCCTAATAAAACGGAATTAATTAATAAGCCTAATCTTAATTTTGCTAGTAATGGTTGGGATTTTTGATGTGGTTTTTCAATAGTTTGATAAGATAATTGAGATTCTGATATTTGTATTTCTGCTGGGTTATTTACCCATTCTATATGCTTGAGTACCCATAGTGCTTCATGAGCGGATTGAAACCGTTCCTGATGTTGATAACGGATCATCTGATTGAGGAAAGCAATTAAATAATCATTAATTTGGGTATCATCATCACACCAAATAATTTCATTGGTTTTGGGATCAATTTCTAATTGCAGAGGTGCAAGTCCTGTAATAGCCTGAATAGCAATTATGCCCAAGGAGTAAAGGTCACTATTGGGTTGAGTTTGACCAATGAATTGTTCTGGAGGAATGTAACCCAAGGATGTTACAGGAATTTGATCTATGGATAATTCGGTTTCAATACTAAAATCTATTGGTTGAATTGAGCCAAAATTAATTAATACTAATCTGGCATCTATAGCTCGTCTAATTAGGTTTTCTGGTTTAATATCGCAATGAATAAAGCCTTGAGAGTGAACAAATTCGAGAATATATAGGGCATCTTCTAGAAATTTAATAACGTCAATTTCACTCCATTTACTTGAGCTTTGGGGGCTAGTTGGTAGTTCTGCTGCTAAAGACTCTCCAGGAATAAATTGTTGTACTAAATAAAAACGTTCATTTTCTTCAAAGCAGGTAATTAATTCGGGAATTTGGGGATGGCGACCTAAGTGTTTGAGAGTTTCAGTTTCTGTTAAAAACCGTAGTCTGAGATAGTCAAAATAGGAGGTAGATTGATAGTTGTTAACTTTGAGTTGTTTAACAACATATCTAGGTTTTTCTGGATGGTGCATATCTACCGCGATAAATGTTTGCCCAAACACTCCGGCACTAAGTGGTTGAACAATTTGGTAACGCTCTTGTAATAGTTTGCCGATCATTTGGTTATTCATGATCTAATTACTCAGAAATCCTTCTATATCTTTTCTGACATCGGCTACTATTTTCCGGAATTATAGAAAATAATTCAGTAAGTAGGTGAACACAATAAAACCAAACTGTGTAAAGAAATGTAAAATCGCCTAAACCCTCTTCACTCTTGCCTCTTGCCTCTTGCCTTTTGCCTTGCCATAACGACAATTTTCAACGCCAACCTACTTATGTGAAATATTTAATAATTATTTCAGTGTTTTTACTTATAATCTTCTTTTTCTGCAAAGGTATCAGTTAATGGTTTGACGACTTTAGCGATCGCTTCTTGCACAAAAACTTTGATAAACTCATCGCGGCGATTAATCTGAAATTGTTGCTGCACAACTTCTGTCATCCCCCCATCACCCCAATCTTGATCATGACGAAAGTATTCAATAAAACTTTTCCCAGCAATGCGGGTTAAATATGCGGCTGTCACCCCTTGAATTGCTCTTCCCACAATAAAAGTAGCCACATTCAGTTGCAAAGCCGTTGATAATAATTCAATTGCCCCTTTGACAATCCCTAAACCAGCAATAGTTTTTCCTAAAGATAGGGCTAATTCCTTGCCCCTTTCCATGTTTAAATCGCAACCGTAAAGCCTGCCAATTTCTACCACCATTTGAGCATTAACCGCCGCAGTGGCGAGTAAGTCTACCATTGGCAATGGGGTGACAGAAACCACACCTGCTCCAATCCATTGATACCGCTCAACAATTTTATCAGCTTGCCGACGACGCTGAGAATCTATCAGTTTACGGGCTTCTTCTCCTAAGCGTAAAGACTGTAAGAGAATATTGTCTGCCACTAAATCTTCACCTTCAGCGCGTAAAATGGAAGCCATACGCCGTAACAAAGGGATAATATCCGCTTCCGGTTGGAAAGTTTCGCCAGTTTCTAATTGGGCTATTTGGGGATTGGCAGCGATCGCCACCACATCATTAGTAGCAATAAAACCCCGTACCCGCTCCCGTAATCTCGCCAAGATTGATTCTATGTCAGTTTCAGTGTATAAATCTGTTTTATTTAGAACTAAAAGCGATCGCTTACCAATTTCCGCCAACCCCCGCAATGGTTCATATTCAGAACGGCGTAAATCATTATCCACCACAAATAACAACAAATCCGCTTCCGTCGCCAAAGCCCTAGCCAATTGTTCCCGTTCCGTACCCGCCACCCCCGGTTCTAAAATCCCTGGAGTATCAGTAATTAATATCTTCCGTTCCAAACCCTTCAACCGTAAACAATAGGTTTCCCCCACCTGAGTCGTTCCCATTGGTGCATTCACTTCACCAACTATCCGCCCCATAATCGCATTTACCAGAGAAGTTTTACCAGCACTACCAGTACCAAAAACAACAACCTGAATTTCCCCTCTCGCTAAATTCGCCTCAATTTCCTTAGTCCGACTCAGTAAAGCTTGGCGTGTCACCTCATCTTGAATTTGGGCTACTTGTTGACGTACCGCTTGCAAAGTAGAAGAAGCCGCATCCGATTTAGCTGCTGGAATTTGGGCAGAAGTCACCCTTTGACGTTGACGACTGGATTTTTCCTCCCCCTGCCGCAGCACCAATACATAATAAACAAACGCAGCAATCAAACCACCAATCAGTAAAACTAGCAGTAATAATAGTAAATTACCCAACAACGGCGAATAGGACAACTGCCAGTACAAGCGGGAAAGAGAATCAATTAGCCATAGGGTTAACGCCAAAATGACGATTAGGCCAACAATTAGTGTAACAATACGAGACAAAGGCATGAAGGATAGAAGTTATTACCTGTATAGTGGTTTTCTCAGCTAGAAACTAAAAAGCAACAATTTTTGATAAACTAATATTTAAGTGTATGTGTAGTGTTGCCTGATTGACTGACTGTTAAATTCTCCATTTTCTACCTGCTCTCAATTCATGGGAAAGTTAAATGCCGAGTTACAATATAAATTTTATCTCTGAGTTTAAACATTTTAGCTCTTTTAAAAAACTATTCTCCCGCGCGAGGATCAGCAAAAAGTTATCCTGGGGTATAGTCTTTCTCTGGGAATAGCAGTTTTAGGTATATCTGGAGGGTGATTAGTAGGCAATAGCTATTTTCAAACAGCCAGAGAAAAGGCAATCTTAGTCCATCAAGAATGTCTCTTATTTGCTAATTTACCAACGAAACTTTTACAAATAGTGATTATGGTTATACAAAATTATCATATCAAGTTTTTATGAAAATTTTAAGTAATCCTATTGATACTATACAAGAAAAATCTCATCAAAATCCAGAATTTTACCGATGATACCCATCAGAGAAAAATTACCTTTTATTCTGATTCCTTTCAAGTTACATAATTTACTATATCTCTACCAATTCCTTATTCACCAATATAATGATTTTGACTTTATTCCTGATTTATAACTGGTGATTACTTAATTTTGCTGTATCATTGATAATTAGAGATATTAAAAACAACAGGAAAAAATTAATGGGGCTATTTGATCAAATTCTTGGTGCAGTTAGTAATTCCAATCAGCCAGGTGGTTTGGATAACTTGATAAATATTGCCACCACAGTTAAACAATTAGGTAATGGCATTGGCTCAGACTCTGCCACCATGCAATCAGTTCTATCAGTTGTTGGTAAACAAGTACAATCATCTTTGCAGGCAAAACAAGCTACTGACGGAAGTGAAGCCGTACAAGAGTTGGTAAATCAATTTGCCGGAACTTCAGCCGATTTCCAAGCTGTAGATACCTTATTTTCTCCAGATATCCAAGCACAAGTAGCGGAAAATGCTGCTCAGGGTACTAGCTTAGATGTGAATACAATTCAACAATTATTACCAACTTTAGTCCCTTTAATTTTGAGTTTTTTACAATCTGGTGGTAATCCATTACTCAATAAATTTCTAGATGCTGACGGTAATGGTGATGTAGACATTATGGACGCGATTAAATTAGCTAGTAAGTTTTTAAGAATCTAAACTAGCCGGAATTTTTGTCGTTGAGAATTTACTAATACCAAATTCAGATGAAGCTGCATAGAATAAGAGGTTGTTTGAAAACTTTTTCGTGTGGGATCTGACACCCGCAGATCCCCCTAAATCCCCCTTGAAAAGGGGGACTTTAAGGAATTTAGCCCCCCTTTGTAAGGGGGGTTGGGGGGATCTCGATTAATTCTGATACTTTTCAAACATCCTCTAAGACTTCAAGAATAATTGACCGCAGATAAAGACGGATAAATTCATGGACTTCATGATTCTGTGCAGCCTCACATATAATTGGTATGACAAATGATAATTTTAAAATTGAGTTTATGAACGCAGCCGACGATAAAACAATAGTCCGCGAATACTTCAATTCCACAGGTTTTGATCGGTGGCAACGCATCTATGGTGATGGTGAAGTCAACAAGGTTCAGCTAGATATTCGCACTGGACATCAACAAACTGTAGATAATGTCATCGGCTGGTTAAAAGCTGACAACAATTTACCATCATTATCAATTTGTGATGCTGGGTGTGGTGTCGGTAGTCTGAGTATTCCTCTAGCTATGAGTGGTGCTAAGGTCTATGCCAGCGACATTTCTGCCAAAATGGTATCAGAAGCTCAGGATAGGGCTGTAATGGCTTTGTCAAATACTGTAAACCCCTCTTTTACGGTACAGGATTTGGAATCTTTGAGTGGTAATTATCACACTGTTATCTGTTTGGATGTTCTGATTCACTACCCTCAAGAAAAAGCTGACGAGATGATTTCTCATTTGTGTTCTTTAGCACAATCACGGATTATTCTCAGTTTTGCGCCTAAAACTTTCTTCCTGACTATCCTCAAAAAAATCGGTACTTTCTTTCCTGGTCCAAGTAAAACCACTCGCGCTTATTTACATCCTAAAGCTGATGTTATCAAAATCTTGGAAAAAAATGGCTTTTCAATCCAACGGCAAGCTATGGCGCGAACAAAGTTTTACTTTTCCAGTTTACTAGAAGCAACTCGTACATCTGTGTAGATAGTAAATTACAATTGATATACTAAACACGGGTAAGATTTAAACTTTTGCCAAATGACAAAGAACCCGGATGTGTAGGGGTAAAGCAAAAGCTCATTGGTGTCAACTTAAGCTCAAATCCCTACCACATCTCGTTCCTAGTCTCTGACTAGGAATGCAGTTGATGAGGCTCTGCCTCTAATATTATTGAAGGCAGAGCCTTCTAGAATTCATTCCCAGTCAGAGACTGGGAATGAGATGACTTGAGTTCTTTGCGGGATAGAGGTTTTACGTTAAGTTGACACCAATGAAGCTCTTGCTTTACCCCTACGTTTAGAATCAAACAATCAAGCCGTTTTGAGTATAATTAATTCTGTCTCACTACTTAATGATCCGAATCTTCTTTCTTCCCCCTGACTCCTATTACACTGCGGCGTAAATACACCAACCATTCTCAATCGTCAAAAAGCTTGCTTAACATTACTTTTGACCTTTGACTTTTGACTTCCGCTTTGCGGTACTAGCCCTAAGGAAAAGACTTCTTCCGCGAACCCTATTTAGTCATCAAATACTTGTATTTTCAATTATTCTAATTTAGATGTATAATTATAGTTTACAAGGAAAGTTTTGCCAAGTATTGCAAAAAGGAATGTATTAATCTATCTTAAGAGATATATTAATAACATATTGAATTTAATACAATCTGTTGTTAATAAATTAGAGAATAACTAAACGTGAATAACTGTCCTAAAGCCCCACCTATGGCTCACGCCACTCTAAACTATCACCAGGATGTAATAGTTTTATCTATTATTCCATTCTGAAAAAGTAGAGGAGCTATGAAGACAGAGCTATCCATCTATTTTGATCACCAACAGGGGAAACAAACAAGAATGTATAGCTTAAGGCACTCTGGGCTGTCAGTATTATATAAGTTTTATAGAGCAGTTGAGTCAATGGAGAAAAAAAATGATGAGCAAAGAAGATTTTCTCTATCCCCGTGGTCGCTATTATGGTCATGTCAAACCAGAAAACTTGGTATTTAATGCGAATTTGCAGGAATTTGCCCAAAAGGTTAGTTATATTTGCAATTTAGAAACTGGTGGCAAAATCTCACCAGATGAGGCTTATGATCAGATTAAGTTACTTTGGAAACAGTTGAAACAATCAAAAAAACAACTGAAAATCGGTGAACAACCTTTTCCAAGTAACGGTTCTGAAGAAGTTTAGGTTGTTAGTCAGGCTCTTCGGTACTTGTTATGCTAAACCGAGAAATTGAGAGAAGGGAACAGGGAACTCTTAACTGGGAACAGGGGAAAAATTTTAATTTTCTAGTTTTGGCTCTTGCGTCTCTTTTATGGTAATTGAGGATTGATGATAACAAAACCCTTACGGGACAAGGGTTATAAACAATTATTTCCATATTTTCAATGAAATGCCTACACAATAGTACTTTCAATGATTTTGAACCAGGTTTTCCATAAAAATAACCGAAGAACCCTAGTTTTTTAATAAGACTAATAATCATTCTGCTTTCTTCTTTTAATAAATTAAGAATCATTTCTACATCTTTTTCTGAACATAATCCTACTCGGTGAGATGAAGAAGGAGTCACCGAGTCAGTAGCCAGGAGTCAGAATCAATCAGTCGAGGATTCAAACCTGCGACTGATTAAAGACCACCAAATCGTAGATTTGGTGGGGGTCTTAAACCCAGTTATTCATCCGCCACTCG
The DNA here is from genome assembly GCF_017355725.1 of Anabaena sp. 54. Taxonomy (NCBI): domain Bacteria; kingdom Bacillati; phylum Cyanobacteriota; class Cyanophyceae; order Nostocales; family Nostocaceae; genus Anabaena; species Anabaena sp. 54. The sequence continues at coordinate 56,705 of NZ_JAAVWA010000010.1, read as the reverse complement.
CACAGAATTCATTCTGAATTCTGACTCGGTGACTCCTGAATTCTGTTCGATAAAATTAGATGAGTTTCTAATTCATTAACTGACCCTTGAGCTATGTTTAAAAATCTTATATATTCTCCTCTATATCTTCGTCCATATCATAAGAGATATATTAGCACCGAATAGATACAGCACTTCTTCTAATTTGTTGAACCATACCATATAACTCATCTTTGGGAAAAAGTTTAGTGAGGAAATAGCATCTTTGAGCAATATCCATTCCTTTTTGCCAAATTATTAAGTCTTTAAAGTCATTAATATCTGACATTCTTCCTGTTCCCAGTTAAGAGTTCCCAGTTAAGAGTTCCCTCCAGTTTAGCATACTAAGTCCGGTAGAGCCGTTAGTCATTGGTCATTGGTTTACAGTAAGGAACAACTGACGACTGACTGTTTTGCGATCATTGTCCAAACACTACCCCAGGACTTTGGTGGTATCTGCTAGTATTTATAGGCGCGTTCTAAATGAATTTAGGTTCAAAATTTAGAAAAAAAGCCATATAGAACTCTTATTCTGACTTCTGACTCCTGACTCCTGACTCCTGACTCCTGGGCAGGGTTTCCCTGCCCCCACTGCTTAAAATTATTTTTTGATAATAATCTTCCAGTTGTTGTGTAGCCGATTTCCAGCCCCATTTCTCTGCTTCGGCACGGGCGTTTTTACGGATAATAGCTATTTCCTGCCGTTGTTTTAACAGACGTATAGTAGCATTAATTGCCTCTTGAATATCAGCTTGTGGATCAAAAAGATATCCATTTACACCATCTGTGACAATATCAGGGATGCCTCCAGAATGGGCTGCTACCACTGGACATCCGGCAGCCATAGCTTCTAGCAGCACTAATCCGAGTGTTTCTGTGCGGGAAGGAAAAATAAAAGCATCAGCACTGGCAAAGGCAGAACCTAATTCTTTACCCATGAGATAACCGACAAAATAAGTATTTGTCCCAGCAAAGTGTTTTTCCAAAACTTGACGGTGAGGTCCATCGCCGACTAATGCTAATCTGGCATTGGGAATGGCTTCTAAAATTGGTTTAATGCGTTCGATTTCCTTTTCAGCCGAAAGACGACCAACATACAATAATAAAGGGCTATCTGGATGATTTTGGGAAAGATGCGATCGCATTTCCGCACTAACTAAATCAGGATGAAATAATTCTGTATCTACTCCCCGTTGCCATAAATCACACCTTTCAATCCCATGGGTGGAAAGTTCCTTTACCATTGCCGTAGAGGTACACAAATTTAACTCAGCCTGATTATGACCGAGCTTTAACAACTCCCATAGTAACCCTTCCAACATCCCCAATCCGTAATGTTGCAGATATTGGGGCAAATGGGTATGGTAGGAAGCCACCAAAGGAATTTTGAGAACTTTACTATAAAAAATCCCTGATAGTCCGAGAACTGCGGGATTAACAACATGAATAATATCTGGTTGAAACTCTTCCAAAGCGTGACCAATGGCAGGGCGAGGCAGTGCCATTTTCAACTCTGGATAAAGAGGTAAGGGAAAGCCACTAACCCCGTAAACTTTCGCACCTTTATGTTCAGTGATGCCACCTTCAGGGGCAAATACCAAAACTTGATTGCCAAGACGTTGAAGATGGTCAACGGTATGACGAAGACGGGTAACAATGCCGTCAACTTTCGGTAAAAAGGTTTCTGTAAATAGGGCTATTCGCATATCAAATTATCAGAAGTTCAGAAGTTACAGAAGTTGCAGAAGTTCAGAATAGGAGTAGAAGGACAGGAGAGAAGGACAGGAGAGAAGGACAGGAGAGAAGATTTCTTTCTTGTTCCTTCTTTCTCCTAAACTCCTGATAGCGTTCACGTAGTGTGCCGAAGGCATAGTGTGGCGTTAGCCATACTCCTGAACTCCTATTTTCTATTTTCTATGCCAAGAGACTTTGGGGAGAATCTGTTTGTGATCAACTCGGTTCTGATACTTGTCAGCAAAGTTTAAAAGCGAATCAAGTAGGGAATCAGAGAGCAGGTGAGGTTGTAAACCCAAATCCAAGAGTTTGGTGTTTTTGGCGTTGAAATAGTGTTCTTCCTTCTCCACTCTGGGGTTATCTATGTGGTTAATATCCACATTCAATCCCATAGCGTTGCCGGCTTTTTTCACCATCATCGCCAAATCACCGACGCTAAATAGTTCGGTAAATTGGTTAAACACACGGAATTCTCCCGGTTCAGCAGGATTAGCGATCGCTAATTCAATACATCGCACCGTATCCCGGATATCCAAGAAGCCACGAGTTTGTCCACCTGTACCGTAGACAGTGAGAGGATGTCCCACGGTAGCTTGAATACAGAAGCGATTCAGTGCTGTACCAAATACACCATCATAATCCAAACGGTTAATTAACAGTTCGTCCATCCCCGTTTCTTCGGTTAGGACACCGTAAACAATCCCCTGATTTAAGTCTGTAGCCCTTAAACCCCAGATCCGGCAAGCAAAGTGGATATTATGACTATCATGGACTTTACTCAAGTGATACATAGAACCAGGCTGCTTCGGATAGGGCAAAGTATCCTTACGTCCGTTATGTTCAATCGTGATGTATCCCTCTTCAATATCAATGTTGGGAGTTCCATACTCACCCATTGTTCCCAATTTCACCAAATGGCAATCTGGGAAATCTTCCCGCATGATGTACAGCAAATTCAACGTACCAACCACATTATTGACTTGGGTAAGAACAGCGTGTTCACGGTCAATCATGGAAAATGGCGCCGAACGTTGCTCACCAAAATGCACGATCGCAGTTGGTTGAAATTCGTGTAAAGCTTTGTGCAGAAACTCGTAATTAGTAATATCGCCGATAAACAGATCAATAGACTTACTAGTCAAATCCTGCCATCGCTGGAGACGTTTCTGAATTGGTGCGATTGGGGTAAGGGTTTCTACACCCAGTTCATTATCCCAGTGTCGCCGCACCAAACTATCTAAAATTCCAACTTCGTAACCTCGATTAGAAAGGTAAAGCGCGGTTGCCCAACCGCAATACCCATCACCACCAATAACCAGGACTTTCATCTTTACCAGTTTTTACTCGCTGATAGCTAAATCTATCAGGTTTGTGTCCCCTCTTCATCATTAAATTCTCACTAAGGCAGTAAATAAATCCAAAATCCAAAATCCAAAATTCAAAATTACTTCTGTCCCTTACCTAACCATTAACTACTGACAACTAACCACTAACTACTGACTAATTTTATACTCCTGGGCGATGTAGTAAAACAGCCGATAATAATTTGGAAAGTCTTTGCTACCGCTTTGTCCTTGCCAGTGATACTCCAATTTCTCTTGGCTAATAGTCAATTTGATCACAGTCACCTTTTCCCCCGCATCTACAGCCAATACCCCAGCAAAACCTTGGTGAGTCCGAAAATTAGGGACTGGCTGAGAATTTTCAGTTAAGGATTTTAATACAGGCTTACTTGCATAAGCACGAATTTCCACATTCTTTTGGTTTGGTGAAACTAAAACAACACCATCACTATTGTCTGGGTTTCCTAACACCTGCCAAGTATGCGGATAAGGAAACTCAAAACCATAACGCCTATTTCCATATATATTCCATCTTGTATCTTGAAACTGGGGGTTATTAGCATTACACCCCCAAAAGATCATCCCGACCCCCACACCCGAAATCATAGCGCACAGCGCCTTTTTTACTTGTATTGCACCCCAAGGCTGTTTCATCATTCAGTTTTAACTCATATAATAATTTTCGAGCATATTAGAGAAACTGTCAGAATCAGGATGTCCAGGATTAAAGGATGAACAGGATGAAACCTGGAATTTCATCACCAATAGACATCTCCAAAAATTAAAGATACTTGACCTGAAAACCCTGTAGAGACGTTCCATGGAACGTCTCTACAATCTTTTTTGGAGATGTCTAATTACCAATTATCAACAAGATCCCCGAATTCTCAAAGAAATCGGAGATCTGAAACTCTCAAGGATGAATCGGAAATTGATACTCAAATTATGATTACGGACGGGTAGAATTTTGGAAAATCGCTTGGTTTTGAGACCAGTCTTTACCTACTTGGATAGTAATATCTGAACCAATATTACCTGTGCTTTCTACGCGCACTTCTCCAAATCCCAACAAACTACGAATTGATTCGGCACTGTCTCCGTCTCCTTGTTGAGCGACAATGTGGGTTACATCTAAGGGTTGTCCCCAGGGTTTAGAGACGAAGATATTGGTATAGCCGGCTTTCTCCAATGTTTTAATGAGGGGACGCAATTGAGAGCGATTCCTAGGTCGCGCTTCGCTATCGCCTCCTGTACTATCCTGAATAGCTACACGCAAACGACCAGGCTCACTAAATGATGTTTCTGTGGTCTTTGCTTCTAGACCAAAATGCTGAGTCATTAATTTAGCAATATTCCGCCCATCTGGAACCCAGTAGCTGGCATCAAACTCACGATTTTCGCTAAAGCGTCCAGGCAGCATTAACATTTGCATATTTGCGCGATTGATTTTTGAACCAAAACCAACCAGTGCTATTAATTCTTCAACGGATAAGTTGGTATCAATATTTTCCTTAACCACATTGAGAATATCTGGTAACTTCGTGATGGTTGTCGGGTTAAGAGTCTGTTCGATTAAAGCCCGCAACACCGTTTGCTGCCGCTGAATTCGCCCAATATCGCCCAATTCATCATGGCGATAGCGGAGTAATTGCAACGCTTGTTCACCATTGAGATGTTGTTGACCCGCTTTTAAATTAATGTATAAATGCTGGGAATCGTCCCGATATTTCATATCTTTGGGGACATAAATATTCACTCCGCCCAAAGCTTCAATTAGCTTACTAACACCCAAGACATTAATCCGAACGTAGCGATCAATTCCTACTCCACCCAAAAGATTACTAACGGTTTTCGCCGTCAAAGCTGGACCACCATCCACATTAGCCGCATTAATTTTTTTGACTCCATGCCCTTCAATTTGTGTACGGGTATCTCTAGGAACAGAAAGCATGACTACTTTTTTGGTCTCTGGATCAAATTTGACCAGCAGCATCACATCAGAAAGACCGTCAAAAGAGTTAATCTGGGGCAAATAACGCAGATTTTTGGTTTCGGATGGGGGATTTTGGACATCTGGAGGTAGTACACTCATACCCATTAACAGGATATTAACAGGACGAGTTAGCTGAGAAAATTGTAACCCATTGCCAGAAATACTGTCGCTATCAAATACTGCTTCTTCCTGGGGACTAAGTTGAGCTTGTTGTAAAGGCGTACTTTCCCAAGAAACAGCTAATAATGCCCCTGCAAGTCCTGATACTATGGCAATCCCCCCCATACCCACCGCAAACCATAGCCACCGTCCCGATTTAGACGGGCGAGAATTTTTTCCTTGACCCTTATATTTAGCTTTTGCTGCTCTTTGTTGTGCTGCTGATGTTTTTTGACTAGTCACAGACTTCCTCTCACCTACGATTTTAAATAAACTAAATTTGCCGATCAATACATCTAAAACAAATCAGACTATAATAGCCAACTCTTGATCAGTTTGCTATAAAAAACTGCTAAATATGGTAATCTTCAACTAAATTCCTTTTACTTAGATTTAGATAAAAGTTCAGTCTGTTCCCCGGTTAGGGACTTCCAGGAAATAAATTATCCCAATAAATAAATGAACAAACGAACCACAGAGGCACAGAGAACACAGAGAGAGAAGAAATAGGGAGGGTTTTTGCGTTAGTTTTGGGACATTTTTTTATTTGGAAGTCTCTTAATATTTCCGCCATACTCGTTCTGCCAAGTTGCTAAATCCCGGTAAACGGGAGGATTTACCTTGAATGACCCGAAAAATCAACCAAATACTCACTAAAAAATAACCAGAAGTCAGGAAACTATTGAGGATTAAAAAGCGAAGTGTCAAAAAATTCGTTACTGATCCAGTAGTTAACAATAAATAACCTAACATCCAGATAAAAGCCAAGGTAATAGACAAACGACTGATTGCCAGTTGATCCCGACTACCCTGCCGCTGATAGAGAGTCCACAGGGAGGGAAAAAAGCCGATAATGGGAATCAAATACAGAACGAGTTGTGTTTTTGAGATATCTGTATCTTTTGAGGGCAAGTTATCCATAGTGGTTGATGTGATCATAAACTAGAGATGGTGAATAATAGTCGTTAAGTTAGAGATAAATAACTTAAGTTACTTGTTAGGTAGGAGGCAATTAATAATTGATAATTTTCATCACCTATTATCTGCCTCAACGAGATTAATACTTGGTCAAGCAGAAACCCATTTAGTTATATAGTGTAATTACTTAAAAATGCAGACACGCAAGCTACTCAATTGGTGGCAAACACTGACACCTATAGCCAGATTTTTAGCGATCGCCCTACTTGCGCCCCTATTAGTTCTGAATGGTTGGGCTATTGCCGCAATTTTCAATTATTTTCACTCCCTGATTGTTATTTTAGTCGGAGCTTCCGTATTAGCATTTTTACTCAGCTACCCCGTGAGTTGGATGGAAAATCACGGAGCGAAACGAGAGCAAGTAGCCATTCTTGTATTTTTGTTAGCATTATCCATTTTATTAGCTCTAGGTGTCACCCTGTTTCCTCTCGCCCTGACTCAAGCTCAACAACTGGTGGCGCGGTTACCAGAATTAATAGACTCAGGACGTTCTCAATTAATGATCCTCAATGAAAAAGCAGAAGGTGCTGGTTTACCAATCAACCTCGATGCTTTAGCCGCACAAATCAACGATCGCGTCAAAGGACAATTACAGGCGATCGCCGGACAGGTGCTAAATTTAGCTGTGATCACTGTTACCAGTCTGCTCGATTTCCTGCTGACAATGGTATTAACCTTTTATTTATTACAGCATGGCGGTGAACTTTGGCAAAGTTTAGTAGAATGGCTACCTGGTAAATTTCGCGCCCCCTTCTCCAAAACAGTTCGTTTAAGCTTTCAAAACTTTTTTATCACCCAACTAATCCTCTCAACCTGTATGGCTTCTGCCCTAATTCCCACCTTTTTATGGCTAAAAGTTCCCTTTGGTCTATTATTTGGGTTAACGATTGGAGTCATGGCACTTATCCCCTTTGGTGGTTCTGTAGGTATCGCCCTTACCACCTCTTTAGTCTCACTTCAAGATGTTTCTATGGGCGTAAGGGTATTAATAGCAGCCATAATTGTCCAGCAAATTCTGGAAAATCTGATTGCACCCCGAATCTTAGGTAGTTTTACTGGGTTAAACCCCGTGTGGATTTTAATTTCTGTCTTAACTGGAGCGAGAATTGGCGGACTTTTAGGTGTAATTGTCGCTGTTCCCTGCGCTGTGGTTATTAAAAGCATCATCAATGCCATTCGTCCCTCAACACTTAATCTGGACACAGAAGACTCTCACCCCGAAGAGATATCTGCACCCATGACACCAGAAGCATCTCCGAAAATAGAGCCTAATAATTCTTTGAGTGTTTCATGACATACTCATCCGCCATATTGCTCTCAAAGTAGATTATCGTCCGGTAAAAATCCTAGTTCGGCATTGGGTAGATAAGATTTAGTAAAAACGTTATTGCTGTTATCTATCGGGAAGCAAACGCACCTAATAGCATAACACCAGCGGCTGCTAAAACATAACGTCTGCCCAAACTTACCCCATAACGTCGTTGCAGAAAATTGGTTGTGACAGAATTCATCCTTTTACCTCAATTACTCCAGATTTTCAGGTGTCTATTACAAAAGACGTTGCTAATCTCCTAATTGTTCACTATCTCATCCACAGATTCATAAATCCTCAATTGTTACAGTTTTGGTAACAACTGTTCCCTGTTCCCTGTTCCCTGTTCCCTGTTCCCTGTTCCCTGTTCCCTGTAGATAAACATCAATTATTCTTACTCACCAATACAAACCCCCGCGTCTTCCCCGCACCGACATCACTTGTATTCATTGCTTTCCATAAATTCTCTGTTTTTACCCAAACAGGTGGATATTTATAGCGCGAAACATCCATAATTAAAAATCTATCTGTTAACTCGTTATATGCCGCTAAAGGCGAAATATGTCCACCTCGTTCTTGACCAATTTCCTGACGTAAATAGTTAATAATAATAAAATTTCCTGGTTGCTTTAAATTCTCTGCTGCTAACTTGCGAAACTCTGCTAAATTTGTCCCACCAGCATGATACACCTTAACTTGCACGTCATAACTTTCCAATAATCCTCCTAACTGATCTAAAGTCATACCTTGACGGGCAACAACTTCAGAACTTACCACAGTTCTAGTTTTTGCATTACTAAAAAAATTATCTTGGGTAAATACCCGAAATGGCTTATATTGTAGTGCTTCTGGTGCAGGAACTTTCAAACTATTTAACACCATAACCATACTAGCAACGCCACAATATGCCTGATTAATTTGGGTGACAAACTGCGTACTTAATGGAAAAAAATCATTGTTTGATTTACTGGCAATTAATAACCTTTCACCTTCAGGAGTATCAAAACCAATCAAGTTTGGGGAAAGTGATAATGTTTGGGCAAAGACATTACCTCCAGCTAAACAAATGCCTAAAGTAATAACTTTAACTGATGTTTTGATAGAATTGATTGCTGCCAATTTCATAGTTTATTTTCAACCTGATTTAAATTATTTTTAGGACAACAGCAAGGCATCATTTTATATTATTAAATTAAAATTCCTGCAATTCCCGCAGTAATAAAACCCGCTAATAATCCACCAATCATAGTTCTTACACCCATACGGGCTAAGTCTTGTTGGCGGTTGGGTGCTATTCCTGTCATTCCACCAATAGTAATGCCAATTGAGCCAATATTAGCAAAATTACATAAGGCATAGGTAGTAATAATAGCTGAACGTTGAGAAATTTCTTGTTTCTTAATCAGTTCTCCTAAATCCAAATAGGCGATAAATTCATTAAGAATCGTCTTTTTACCTAATAATGCTCCAACTTGTCCACAGTCAGCCCAAGGTATACCCATTAACCAGGCTACGGGAAACATAATTAAAGATAACATCCCTTCTAGAGATAATTGCGGATAACCTGCCAACGTTCCCAACCAACTTAAACTAGCATTCACAGCAGCTAATAAACTCAAAAAAGCAATTATTATTACCCCAACATTAACTGCTAATTTTACCCCATCAATTGCCCCAGATGTGGCTGCATCGAGAACATTAACATAATTACTTTTGATGTCTATATTAACTTTTTCTGTAGTTTCCGATACTTCTGTTTCTGGATACATTATTTTTGATACTATCAAGGCAACAGGAGAAGTCATAAAAAAAGCAGCAATTAAATGTTCTGGTGGAATCCCAAAGGACAAATAAGCACCTAGTACACCCCCAGCAATGGTAGCAAAACCACCAGTCATGACAGCGTGCAATTCAGATTTTGTCATGTTTGCTAGGTAAGGTTTGACCATGAGTGCTGCTTCTGTTGGTCCCAAGAAGATATTTCCCGCACAGGACAAAGATTCAGAACCTGATGTTTTCATGGTTTTCATCATCAACCATGCTAGGGCGTTGACAACTCTTTGCAAAATGCCATAGTAATAAAGAATACTGATAAATGATGAGAAAAAGATAATTGTGGGGAGAATTTGAAAAGCAAACAGATGATCTTTGAAGTTTTCACCAAAGACGAATTTTGCACCAACATCAGAAAAAGCTAAAAAGTTACCAACGATATTTCCTAAGGATTTAAATAAGTTCAAACCCCAAGCCGTTTTGAGAATGACTATAGCCAAAATCAATTCCCACCCTAACCCCCAAGCAACTGTACGCCAACGCACGGCTTGACGATTCACGGACAGGGCGTAGGATATACCGATGAAAACACAAATGCCTAAAAATGAAATAGCGCGTTCCATATTCAATGTTTCCATATTTTTTGCAAATAAGCTTCAGAATAACTTAATTTCCGATCATTAAGTGCCGAATTAGCTAATTTAGGCGGTATTTATCACCAAAATGCTGCTAATGCAAGGGAATAAAAACAGGATATTTGCTGGCTTAATTAATCTTAAATATAAAGAAATAATTAAAAGTATACAAAACTTAAATAAATTGTTATTACAGAACTATGCAAATGGGAATAAAGAGTGTATATTGGTTTCAACTTCAGTATACCGAAAGATTTATAGTCTACCAATTATGAGATACCTCTGGTTCACAACAAAAATGAACCAGGGGTATCTGTGTTTTGGGGAACTGATAATTAGACATCTGGTAAAAAAGTAGAGACGTTCCATGGAACGTCTCTACACGGGTTTTAAACCACGCACATTTAATTCTCACCAGATGTCTATTGATAATCATAAGTAATGAATTATACATTATCCAGGATCATGCTTATCTCTCCAGCTTTTTCCTGTAAATCTAAATCTTGATAGATTTGCAAAATCTGAGTTAAAAACTGATGAGCAATAACTTGATTATCAGGCTGATTTTGCTGTGTCCGTTTCAGGTAAATTTCCCCTAACAGCTTATATGCTGAAGCTGTCAATTTTTGGCGGTTGTAATCTTGAAAGACTTGTAAACATTCTTGAGCCATTTCTTCGCTCCGGTTAAGATTTTCTAGAATTTCTACCTCTAGGTAAACACGAGCTATATCTAAAGCTTCTTCGGCTTTATTTACTATTTGTCCCAGTTCATCAAGATATGTGAAGCCTTTGTGATAGTATTCCTCAAATAAACCAATCTTTTCTGGTATTGAAGAGTTATCAACAGGTAAAAGATGTAGATCTGCTGAATATAGTAAACTGAGTGTAGTGTAATCGTAAGCAAGATTTTCTTGATATTGTTCTAGAGTATTGATTTCTATAGCTTGGTGGATATTTTTCTCAGCTTGTTTCAGTAATTCAGTAACTTCTATAGTGTGTACGGTATTTTTGGCTAATAAGATTTGACAGTAAGCAAGTCGTCGAAAACATCTAGCAACATTTTCATCTTTACCTAATTGTTGATAAAGTTCCCGACTTTGTTCGTAGTAACTGATTGCCTGTTCGTATTTACCCCAACCTTGATAAATTCTTCCTAGCTGATAGTAAGCAAGAGCAATTCTATCTTGGTCATCCAACTGCTGACGAATTGCTAAATCTTGGTTTTCACAATCAACAGCTTGCTGATATTTTCCCCATTCTCTATGGCATTCACTCATCCAATACCACGCACCAGCTATACTTTTCTCTTTATCTAATTGTTGATAAAGTTCCCGACTTTGTTCGTAGTAACTGATTGCTTGTTCGTATTTACCCCAACCTTGATAAATCCTTCCTAGCTGAAAATAAGCAAGAGCAATTCTATCTTGGTCATCCAACTGCTGACGAATTGCTAAATCTTGGTTTTCACAATCAACAGCTTGCTGATATTTTCCCCATTCTCTATGGCATTCACTCATCCAATACCACGCACCAGCTATACTTTTCTCTTTACCTAATTGTTGATAAAGTTCCCGACTTTGTTCGTAGTAACTGATTGCTTGTTCGTATTTACCCCAACCTTGATAAATCCTTCCTAGCTGAAAATAAGCAAGAGCAATTCTATCTTGGTCATCCAACTGCTGACGAATTGCTAAATCTTGGTTTTCACAATCAACAGCTTGCTGATATTTTCCCCATTCTCTATGGCATTCACTCATCCAATACCACGCACCAGCTATACTTTTCTCTTTACCTAATTGTTGATAAAGTTCCCGACTTTGTTCGTAGTAACTGATTGCCTGTTCGTATTTACCCCAACCTTGATAAATTCTTCCTAGCTGATAGTAAGCAAGAGCAATTCTATCTTGGTCATCCAACTGCTGACGAATTGCTAAATCTTGGTTTTCACAATCAACAGCTTGCTGATATTTTCCCCATTCTCTATGGCATTCACTCATCCAATACCACGCACCAGCTATACTTTTCTCTTTATCTAATTGTTGATAAAGTTCCCGACTTTGTTCGTAGTAACTGATTGCTTGTTCGTATTTACCCCAACCTTGATAAATCCTTCCTAGCTGAAAGTAAGCAAGAGCAATTCTATCTTGGTCATCCAACTGCTGACGAATTGCTAAATCTTGGTTTTCACAATCAACAGCTTGCTGATATTTTCCCCATTCTCTATGGCATTCACTCATCCAATACCACGCACCAGCTATACTTTTCTCTTTACCTAATTGTTGATAAAGTTCCCGACTTTGTTCGTAGTAACTGATTGCTTGTTCGTATTTACCCCAACCTTGATAAATCCTTCCTAGCTGAAAATAAGCAAGAGCAATTCTATCTTGGTCATCCAACTGCTGACGAATTGCTAAATCTTGGTTTTCACAATCAACAGCTTGCTGATATTTTCCCCATTCTCTATGGCATTCACTCATCCAATACCACGCACCAGCTATACTTTTCTCTTTATCTAATTGTTGATAAAGTTCCCGACTTTGTTCGTAGTAACTGATTGCTTGTTCGTATTTACCCCAACCTTGATAAATCCTTCCTAGCTGAAAATAAGCAAGAGCAATTCTATCTTGGTCATCCAACTGCTGACGAATTGCTAAATCTTGGTTTTCACAATCAACAGCTTGCTGATATTTTCCCCATTCTCTATGGCATTCACTCATCCAATACCACGAATCAGCTACATCTTTCTCTTTATCTAATTGTTGATAAAGTTCCCGACTTTGTTCGTAGTAACTTATTGCTTGTTCATATTTACCCCCTTCTTTATAGCAATCAGCCAGCCAATACCACATATTAGCTACAGATGTTTCCTTACCTAATTGTTGATAAAGTTCCCGACTTTGTTCGTAGTAATTTATTGCCTGTTCGTATTTTTCCCAATCTTGATAAGTTCTACCTATGTGATATAAAGCTAATGACTCACTTTGAGTTTTTTGAGTCTCTTTACTAATAGTTAGCATTTGCATAAAACAGTCCAAAGCTTTTTCATACTTTTCATGTAATCTGTGACAAACACCTCGATTATTCCAAAAAAGTATAAAAGCTGAAGGTTCAATATATCGAGCTAATTTATCAAAGCATTCTTGATAATAATCAATTGCTTTATCAAATTCACCTTTTTCTTGATAACAATTAGCTACAGACCAAGCTATATAAGGACTAAGAATACTATCTGTGTCCTCGGTTAATAACTCAAAAACTTCGATAGCTTTATCATAATTTTCTTTTCTTACATAGGACATAGCTGTAAGAAAAACTAAAGATTTTTGACAACTTTCATTATTATAATACTGGCGGTTAATTTCTAAAGCAGGTGTTATTTCTTCACCTAGTTCTTTAACCAAATCCTTAATACTACCAAACAGTGAAGGCTCTAATTGATTAATAATTTCTGTAGCGTAATTAACTAATCCTGCTGATTGACCACAAGCAACATACAGAATAGCTGTTTTTGCCTTAATTCGCATTTCTTGAGATAGGCTTACATCATTAGCTACTTCTGTTAATTTGGCTATGACTTCACCTTTTTGATAAAATAGCTCAATTTTCCGCAAAGTTCTTAAAATTTGCTTAATTGTCTCAGTTTCAAAATCATCATCTATACCAATACAGGTAAAAATTAACTGTTGAATAATATTTTTTCTAATAGCAACATGAGTAATTTCAACTTCAGCAATAACTTGTCCTGCGAATAATAAGTCTTGCAGTTTAAATTCTGTTTCTTGTAAATTTTCTACAGACTCCTCCACTCTTTTTAAATAAATAATAATTACATGAGCAGAACTAGAAGTTTTAATTTTTATCTCACCATATTGGAGTGTGGGTTTATAGTCTTGTAAATTGATAAATAATTTGTCTACTAGTTTCTTAACTTGTCCAGTAGAATAGTCTCCGTAATATCCTAAAGCTAATAAAATTGGCTCATTCCACCGGGGTTCATGCAGGTGTTTTTGAATCAGTTGTAAAATTTCATTTTGATCATTACCTGCAATATAACGAGCGGCAAAATATTCTTCAAAAGTCAAGTGCATAAAACCATAAACACCAGGTGCGCGTTCCACAAATAAACCTGTTGTTTCTCTCACTTTCCGCAGAAATTCTCCTACAGCTTGACGCACTAAATCTGATTCTGGTTCAGCATCATTTAGTTCTGCCATTTTGGTTGCTAGTTGCTGTTGCACTTCCGTTTCTGTTACTAAACCAGAAGGCTTTTCTTCGTGCATCCAATATGCTAAAGGTGCTAAAAGTTCAACTACTTCAGTTTCTCTTAATACGACTTTTGGAGCATCTGGTAATTTTTTACTAAGTTGCCAATCTTCTATCAAAGTTTGCACTGCTAATTCATATAACCTCACCCGACGGTTAGGTAAACGTTCCCCATTGCGGTGAATCAGTGCCAAAATAGTTAACAATAGGGGATTTGCTGTTAAACGTTTTACACCTTCATTTTCTTGAATTGCATTTACAATATTTTGTGCTTGCTCATTTCCTTTTCTTTGTAATTGTTCTTCATTAGCATCTGGTTGTTGTGCTTTTTCTACTGTGCGACACCAACGATATAAAAACTGTTCTACCTTTTCGCTGCTCATATCTTCAATCATATATTCAGCAAAACGGCTGCTTAATTGCACATCACGATAACCAGCAATGCGGCTAGTAATTACATATTTATTATTAGAAAAATCATTAACAAACTGATTAATAGATTCTACAATTTGTCTGCGGCTTTCCTGATCAAATACTTCATCTAAACCATCTAGCAACATCAAGCATTTTCCCTGACGCATAGCATCTAATAAAAATGCTGATACCTCAGTTCCCATTTCTCCTTGTGTTTGAAAATGAGCTTCCCACTGACGATAAAATTGGCGTAAATATTCAGTTAAAGTTAAATTTGGTTGTTGTTTTAGTTTTTCTGCATAATCAGCAATACGAAAAAAAATAGGAAGGAGAGTTTTTCCTAAATCTTCCTTTGCTTCCCCACCAATTACCGTTTCTTGATCATCCCTTTTAGCTGTGGCAAAATGCAGAGCTAAATAACGTAAAAGAGTAGTTTTACCCGCACCAGGAGCGCCTAAAATTACGCTGTAAGAATTTGCTTTGACTGCCTGGGATAATTCAACCTTTTCTGTAATGGTTTTGGTACTAGATATAGATGTGATTTTTTCTCGTACAGGTTGATAATATTCAGTTTCATCCCTATCATCGAAATCAATTCCTGTTCCTTTACCTCTACTAAAATTAGAGGGAGATTTTAAAACAGTTACTGCTTCAATTTCTCTACTTGCAGAAGTATCAATGATTTCTTGTCGTCGTTGTGCTTGCAGGGAAACATAAATCTGGTCAAGGAAAATATCAACTTGACGATTTACCTGCATTACCCCACTCATTTTGAGATAGGAATTTTCAGCAATTAGCCATTCTAAATAAGGATAAAGTAAGGGATTACGAGTTTCAAATTGTACTACCTTTTCTCGCCAATCCCAAAAATCCGGCGCACGGTGACGAAACTCATCTAAAAATTTAATTTGATTCAACCAAAAAATTAATATTAAGTTTCTACCAAATAACTCTTCTCGTCCTAAGTTTAAACATTGCATTTCTCTAAACAATCTATCTGTAGGCAATTGATCAAGACCAAATGCCATAATTAATTTGCGCTCTGGTTGCACATTTTCATCTAAACTATATAAGAAGTTATGAAAAGAATTTTCACTATAAAAAAAGTTGTCAAAAGTAAATTTTTCTTCGCATTTTTTTAAATCTTCTTGTAGCTGTTGCACAACCAAATGTTGAGGACTACTTTCTGGTGCAACAGCAAAAATAATTGTTGTTCCACTGGAAAGTTCTAAGATGCTGACTAATTTTTCTAATTCTTCTTTATCAGCTTCGGTCAAAATATAATTGGAGTCATCAGAAAGCATAGTTAGCACCAGTTTAAATTACAGGATGTTTCATGACCATACACAATGGCAGGCAAGATGCCCACCCCACCAGAGTTTTATTATTAATTTCTATACTTCATTTGCCAGCAATTTTCTATAGTAAGGTTTCTAGAATAGTTACATTTTTACAGAGAATTGTTAGCCTCTTGCCAACGTTGTAAATCCTCTATCAAAATAGGGTTAATATCAAACCAAGATTTTTGTCTAGAATTGTAATAACCCAAAACGAGTTTGTTTTGTAAAAGCTCATCACAAATAATAAATTCGCCTTTTTGTGGTAAACTATGGGTTTTAGAGGTTAACTTTCCAGTAATATGTACTGAATGAATTTCGGGATATTGATAATCATCTAAATTATATTCTCTGCGAACTTCTTGCACTGCTGATTTTGCAGTGTCCAAATCTACTAACTTCAATCTTTTTCGCAGTCCGATTTCACAAGCAGTCCGCGCTAATCTCACTAAATCTCGAATCACACCACCGCTTTTTTCACAAATCAGTTCTAAGGCATCAGGTGTAAATAAACCTTGATAATCATAGCCTAAGCTATCGAGACGTTTATTAATTATATTCACGAGAGTTTGTCTGCCTATATGATCAGGGTTATTTGTAGGACATAGATTATTATCACATTCAAAAACGGGAGGATTATTCAAATCCAAACATTTTTGAAAGCTTTCCATTGGTTGTCTAAAGTTCGGCGAATATCGCAAAGCAATGGGAATTGCATAGATAATATGACAGCTTAATTCTGTCAGCAATGAACTAGAAAACATATCCAAAGCTGTAACTAAATCATGTCTATCTAGTCCATCAACAATAATAAATAATTTTTGGTTATTTTCTTTTTCAGCAGCGATAATAATCTCATTAACGCTATCAATAATTTCCGTTAATTTTGGACGAACATTAACGGTTTTAGTTATTTCTCTAGTTAAGCCACGTTTGAGAATTAATCCTGCTTTTTCGATAAATTCTGGCATTCCCAAACCTTCAGTATGAGTACCTTTATCTTGATAAACTACTGTCTTGAGTGCGTCCTGTAATCTTGTTAATAATTTATCTTTTTTAAATAACCAATTAGATTTAATAGCTTGCTGTGCAATTTGCAAACCAATCAAAACTACAACTTCAGCATAGCCAATGTTATATCTATCTAGGGCTGTTTGGGTATCTATCCAAATAACAGTATGTGTATTTCCTAATTTTTGTTCTAATCGTCGCAGTTCAGTAGTTTTACCGCCACCTCGATGACCCGCCAGTAAAAATTTTGCTGGATCATCTTCCATTTCCAATAAACTAACAAGCTGGTCTACAGGACTATTATCTCTGGGGACGTAGAAATTTTGCAACTCTTCAGATGTAGCCAGAGGTTCTTCTGGTTTGAATCGCTGGTAAGCAGGTTTCCAAAAATTGGTATTACTCATATTAGTGATAAACTGGGCAAAAAGCTCTGTTTTAGGGTATTATCTTTATTTTAGTATTGTTTTTGCCCGTAGGAATCTTATATAAAAATAAAAATATTCCACTATGGGGATTACAAAAGACATCTCCTAAAAAGATCGTAGAGACGTTCCATGGAACGTCTCTACAAGGGTTTCAAGAATTTTTAATTGTTATCGCCAACCTAACCAGCGTAAGCAAGGGACAATTAGGTAATGGCTTATACTCAGGGAAAAGCTGATTAAGATACTCACTAAACTAAAAAAACCTATGGGTGAAAATACATCAAGCCCTTGTGGTTGACTGGAAAAATGGAATAAATTTAGTCCTAACCCTAAACGCACGAAAATGGCTATGAGGTTGGCACTTCCTAAACCTGCAATGACAGCATAAGCGATTTGATGACTGCGAAGACCTAAACCAAGGGTTAATAGGGGAAGTGAGATTAAAATCCATGTGACTAAGCTTTCCGCCGGATTTGGAGTGGTGATGAATTGACAAGCTATCCAGCCTAAACTGTAGCCAATTAAGCCCATTAAAGCTGTGATCAGAAACCGCCGCTTTTGTCCAAAACAGCCTGATAAGGTTAATCCCCAACCTGTTCCCAAACCTGCAAAACCATAAACTATACTTTCTGCGGCTATATAAGGTTGTTTTTGGACTAATGTTGGTAATGGATAGGTTAGTAATTCTAGCCAGCGATCGCCTAAACTGGTATGGTAAGCCAGGACAAAACCAATTATAGTCCCGATTCCCGCGCAGATACTTGTCAGTATCATTACCCAAACAGTCGCCAAACAGGCGGATAAAAATTTGTATATTCCCTGAATTATTAATAAAGTAGTATTACTTATAGCTTGGGTAAATTCAGTGATTGATTGGACAACAGATTTACCCGGACTGCTGAATAAACCTGGCTGTGAAGATGACGAGGCGATACTTAGTAAGCGTTTATGAATAATAGCTGCATTGGCTGGACGTAATCGCACATCATCTTCTACCATTTCATCAATTAAATCCGCTAAATCTGGTTTAATTGTTCGATAATTACGCCAACGCAATTTTCCAGTTAAACTATCTTCCAATTCGGATGGATATTTGGCGGTAAGTAGTTGAATCATTGTCCGTCCCAACGCATAAAAATCTGCCCCTGGTCCAATATTACCGCCGCGAATTTGTTCTTGGGGACTATAGCCGGCAGAGTACAAGCGTGTAGAAGTGGGCTGCGATCGCAAAACTGACCCACTAAATTGTTTAGCACCACCAAAATCAATTAGCACTAATTGATCACTTTTGGCAGGAGATACTGGTGTGGAAGTCCGCAACATCAAATTAGAAGGTTTGATATCGCGGTGAATAATTTGGCGTTTATGTAACTCCTGTAAAATCAATACAGCTTGAATAAACCAACCGACTACCAAATCTTCGGAACAACCTTGAGGAGAATTTATTAATACTTCCTCTAAAGTGTAGCCATTGATTTTTTCCATCACCAAACAAGGTAATTGATGGGGTTTAGGATTAATTAAGTTAACTTGAAAATAGCCATCAGCCTCAACTTTAGGCACGCCGGAGTTGCGGAAACTACTTAAAACTTCCGCTTCTTGAATAAATAATTCCAGCGCCTTGGGTGAAGTTTCAACTAGCACCTTTAGCACTTTTTCTGTCTGTGTCTTTTCATCCCAAATTGTGTAAATTTGGGCAAATCCCCCCGCACCGAGAGGTTTAAGAGAGAAATAGCGATCTAACAGATGCAGCGGTGCGCCACAACTGTTACAGAATTTGTTTCCCCAAGGTTGAGGGTAAGGACGTTGACAATGGGGATTTATGCAGTGAACCGCACTCTGAGTTATCTGGGTCAAAACCACGAAAATACAAAGGCTGGATCGATTTTAGCGTCTATTTCACTTTAGTTCTAGATATTCATGTAAATCAAGCAAAAAACTTTTATATTCAAGCTCTTTTGTAGAAAATTATTAGCTTTTAAATGTCTTTAGATAGATACAAGCAAACCAGCTAACCAACAAGAGGATAAGATAATTTGAAAATGATCTGATGTCATAATTTTATCTTTTTATTAGCAACTATATCCATCTCCAGTGATGGGAAAATTATAATCAGTAAAGATAGAATGATTATTATGATCACCGCTGGTTTCTTGATCAAGAACCTCAATAACCTTGTGATAAATATCTTCCGCTTCTTGGGGTGAATCACCAATACTGGTTAATCCTAACTTACCAAACTGGGAAAGACAACCCATGAGATGAAAAACTGTGCCTGTTTCTGTGCCACTATCAAAATGTAATCTGTGGTGAGCGATAATATCCATTAAGTCATTAGGTAATAATCCCTGATAACTAGGTTTTTGTAAATTATCTGTGGCAATATAATATTTAGGTCTGCCTTGTTGACTATAAAATAATCCAGTGGATAAATCATAACGTCCATTAGTTAGTAATTTTAAAGTCATAAATGGGTGAGTTGTTCCCCCTTTACGAAGATTAATTTCAATGGCTTGAATATCCCATTTACCATGACCTCGATCTACAGTGACAAAATCAACGGCAAATCTTTCTAAAGCTCCTTTTTCCGCTAATTTATTCCCAACTCTTAAACCTAATTCCTGTAATTCACAGCGATAATTTGCATCCGCAGGAAAGCGACAACCTATATAAATTTGTCCGTCAGGTCCGCCTAAAATTTGGTCATGGGTAGAAATAATTTCTACTTCTCCATTGGGTGTAATTCTGCCTTGGACACTGGGAGAATGCTTGATTTCTCCCTCGATAAAAGCTTCCACTATTGCCCCTAATTCAGGAATGCGCCGAGAAAAATTTGCCCAGGTTTCTTGTAAAGATTGAAACCGTAAATGCAGGAAGCGATCGCTAATTGCTGTTACTCTTTGACTATGATCAGCTTTTCCCGGTGCAACATCCATTATTTCCCGTAAATCTAACAGTGCATTCCCTTCCCCAGAAAAACCTTCATTCAACTTAATTACCATTCTTTGTAATGTCGGTTGACGTTCCCACAAATCAGCCGCAACATTTGCTAAATCTTCACAATTCCTGACTAACTCACTACCGTCGGGAAGTGGGACATTACTTTCTTGAAAAATCTGTCTACTGCCGCTCTTTGTTCCCCAAATTTGCAAATCTGGTGCAGCAGCATATAAAGGTACACCCAACTTTAAAGATAATTGCGCTTCCCAAAAAGTGGAATTATAACATACCATAAAAGCTTTATCTAGTCGCAAAGCTTTGTGAATTTTTTCTAATAACCGAGGACGTTCTAATATTTTCTGACTGAGGGGTTTTAAAGAAGCATCATAGGTAGAAAGTAATAATAAGCGATGACGAGCATGAGAAAAAGGAATGCCCGGAAGTAGTTGCAGATAATAATCAATAATACTGGGATGCAGTGGCATGGATGTTACATAAATTAACCTAGTCCGGGGATTTCTTAACCGCATTAATGAAAAAAGTAATCTTTCTTCATAATGCTCACATCCTTCTATCTTGAGTAATTCTCCTTGATCTATACTCAAAGAAGGAACAATTAAAATATCTGCTTCACTATGGTCGAATAATTCGCTAGTTTGCCAGCGATCGCGTAATGTTAATTGTAAATTCCGAAATTTATCAACTTCTTGTAAATCATCAATATTTAATGTCACCATATCCCCATCCCAATATTATTTTTTTATTTTACTTCCCTATTTAATATATACCCCAAGGGAGAGTGTAAATTAAGATTAAGCTGCATAGAATAAAATTTCGGGACTTATTGACCGCAGATAGAGACGGATGAATTCATGGATTTCATAATTCTGTGTAACCTCACATAAAATTGGTATTAAACTTTGCGCCTTTGCTTCTTGGCGCAAAGCATAATTCATGCTGTCATTATGCAATATCACTCTGTGAATACGGCAAAATATAAAAACTTCCAGAAGAACGAAAAAAGTTAGGAAATGTGTACTGGATTAAGACGCGGTATACTGTATCTGCATTAATTCTTAACTCAATTACCCATGACTCAAACATTAGACTTCATTAGAGTTTCTCCACCAGCAGGAAAAACACCAGATGCTTTAATCGTCACTTTACATGGTTGGGGTGCAAATGCCCAAGATGTTGCATCTTTGATTCCTTATGTCAATTTACCTGATTACGAATTTCTCCTCCCCAATGCTCCCTATCCTTATCCTTATGCTGATACGGGTAAGGCATGGTATGATCTGCGGACAGAAAATATGTATGATGGATTAAATGAAAGTAAACAACTACTCATAGATTGGTTGCTCTCTTTAGAAAGTAATACGGGTGTACCGTTATCACGCACAATTTTGAGCGGATTCTCTCAAGGTGGGGCGATGACTTTAGATGTAGGATTAAGCTTACCCCTGGCTGGGTTGGTAGTGATAAGTGGCTATCTACATCCTGACGTAGCAACGCTGAATCAAGGCAATTTTCCGCCGACATTAATCATGCACGGTACAAGGGATGAAGTAGTCCCCCTACAAGCGGCGATTAAGTCGAGAGAAATGGCACAATCTCTAGGCGTAGCTGTGGAGTATCATGAATTTGCAACGGGACATGAAATTAATTTACAAATGTTAGAAGTGCTACGAACTTTTGTTCTTAACACAATTGGTTAGGTTTAGTTACAAAAATTTTCCAAATTCTGGTAAAAATCACAAGAATTTTTACAAATTTCATGCTCGTTAATGAGTAAGATAGAACAGGTGGAAGCAACTCCACCCTAAGCTGAATGTAAGCGCTGCAAAAGGGAGGGGCAAGCATTATGAAAACTCTAAGCATTTCCAAAACAGAAATTTCTGCTATGACGGCGACAGAGGTAAAAGATTTGGCTACACGTCTGGAATTAGATAACTATAGTAATGCTTTTGAGGGTTTGAATGATTGGCATCTATTGCGGGCGATCGCTTTTCAGCGTCCAGAGTTAGTTGAAGCCTATATCCACCTCTTAGATTTAGAAGCTTACGACGAAGCCTAAAGATTGTAGGGAAAAATTCAGGAGTCGCTCAGGGTTTAGCCATGCTAAATCCTGATTTTGCTTGCATAATTTAATTTAGATGCGTTTTGCCTCAATAGCGAATTTAATAAAAGTTCTACTACTCAGTGAGATTACTGTTCATAAGTCGTTGAAAATTCTATTCAATCAACGCCCAGATAATTTATTTGGTATTATGATTTAATGATATCTAATTCTGCCTAAGTAAATTTTTAGTAGCATTTGTCATATATGGAAACAAATAAACTTAATAATCAACAGATGGAATTGCTAGATCAAGAAGATGATTTAGAAAATGAGTTTAAATTTGAAGATGATGATGATGAAAATTTAGAACCATTTGATCCGACTAAAATCAGGGTTAAAACTAAACCGATGACAATGGATTTGCTTCTTAAAAGAATTAAGCATGATGAAATTGATTTAGCTCCTGATTTTCAGCGTCAGGCAGATATTTGGACAAATATAGCGAAAAGCCGTTTAATCGAGTCTCTTTTAATTCGGATTCCACTTCCAGCATTTTATATAGATGCAACAGATGATGATAAATGGATTATTATAGATGGTTTACAAAGAATCAGCACATTTAAAGAGTTTCTTCTTAATAAAGAAGAAGATAAAAATACGAAGAATAAACCGCTTAAATTAACTGGATTACAATTTCTTAAAGATTTAGAAAATAAAAAATATGATGATTTACCTCGTCATTATCAAAGACGAATAGATGAAACAGAATTAACAGTTTATTTAATTGAACCCGGAACTCCTGATGAAGTTAAATATAATATTTTTCAAAGAATTAATACGGGTGGATTACCTCTTAATAATCAAGAACTCCGCCAAGCTATGAATCCTGGTAAACCGATACAAATTCTCAAAAACCTTGCTAATTTACCAGAATTTAAAAGAGTAATAAATCTAAGCAAAAAGAAAAAACAACGTATGGATGATCATGAATTTGTATTGGGTTTTATTGCTTTTATTTTAACCAGTTATAAAGATTATCCAGTAAATAAAGGTCGCAACTATTTTTTACATGAAACTATGAAAAGATTAAACAAAATAGACTCTAATTTGATAAAAACAATAGAAAATCAGTTTACTATTGCAATGCAAGCAGCTTATAATATTTTTGAAAATGCTGCTTTTCGGAAATATTTAAGCTCTCCTGTAAATAAATCTCTTTTTGAGGCTTGGTCAGTAACATTAAGTCAATTAAATCCAGAACAAATTGAAATATTAATCAAAAATAAAGAAATATTAAAAGAAAAATTTATACAAAAGATGAAAGAGGATTCTAATTTTCTTAAATCTGTGTCTCAAGTTTCTAGTAAAGTTCAATATCGGTTTGAACAAATTGATCAAATAGTTCAAGAGGTTTTATCATGTTAAGTTCTTTGACTTTAAAAAATTTTAAACCATTTGAAAATCAGTCTTTTTCTTTAAAACCATTAACATTACTTTCTGGATTAAATAGCACTGGTAAATCTTCTTTACTGCAATCTTTATTACTACTTCGTCAATCTTCTCAACAAAATTTATTAGATAATGTAGGTTTAGCACTAAATGGTGATTTAGTTTCTATAGGTACAGCCCAAGATGCTCTATTTAAGAGAGCAAAAGAAGATTCAATGACTTTGGAAATTGTGATGGATAATACCATTCAAGGTACTTGGGTTTTTGATTATGATCGTCCATCAGATGTAATGCAAATATCTTCATTGTCAAATATTGATGAAAAAATTTATAATTCAAGTCTTTTTACCGATAAATTTCATTATTTAAAAGCAGAAAGAATAGCACCTAGAAATTATTTCCAAATGTCTGATTTTCAAGTCAGACAACATCAACAGGTTGGAAGTCAAGGTGAATTTACTGCTCATTTTTTGTTTATAAATGAAGGTAAAATAATTCCAAATAGTGAACTATCACATGAATCAATAAAGTCTCATCAGTTAGGAAATCAAGTAGAAGCTTGGCTTGGCGAAATTAGTCCTGGAACAGGAATTGATATAGAATTACATTCAGCAATGGATGTAGTAAATTTACAGTATTATTATGAAGATAACAATTCCTATCGTTCAACTAACGTAGGTTTTGGAATTACCTACACTTTACCAATTATTGTCGCTATATTATCTGCTACTTCAGACACATTGATTTTGTTAGAGAACCCAGAAGCTCATCTTCATCCTAGAGGACAATCTAAGATGGGAGAATTAATTGCTTTAGCAGCAAGTTGTGGTATTCAAATAATCTTAGAAACTCATAGCGATCATGTTCTCAATGGTATTCGTAAAGCAGTAAAATATAAGAAACTTGATGCTGAAAAAGTGCAAATTAACTACTTTGAAAGATATCTACAAAAAGGACAACCAATAACAGAGATCATTACACCTCGAATTTATCCAGATGGAGGAATTGATAAATGGCCGGATGGTTTTTTTGATCAAGCTGAGAAGGATTTAATGGAGTTATTATAAATGCACTTTTTGATTAATGAGCTTGCTTTTATTGCACAAGCTACCAATGATTATGAAGCTGATGAATTAATAAAAAATATTTTAGAAATCATTCAAGAAATCAGTGTGATTCAAAATGGTGATCCCATCCAAACTCATAGTAGTTTTGCTTCTCAAAAATTATCTGCAAATTTAACAGTACATGAATGGATTTTAACCACAATTAAATCCAAAAAATCTGAGCAGCAAAAAATCGCAATGATTTTACTGAGACTTTTAAGTAAAGGTCCTTTTATAGATTTACAAAATTTAATAGATGATTGTCAATGTTTTTATCAAAAAAAATGTGTTTCATCAACTTCATTGGCTGGTGCTGCTCAACTTCAAGGAATATTAATTAGTTTACAAAACAATCCTGATTTTATTCAAGAAAATATTGAAGTTAAATTTCAAGAAGGTACAAGTTCGCTAGAAAATAGAAGCATAAAAAATTTAACTGAAATTAAACAAGCTAGAAAAATATATCCTCGTTATAAACTTCATTCTAAACATGATCCTAAAGGATATTGGGAAAATGCTACTCCTATGAATTTAACAGATAAAGAAGCTCAAAAAGTTTTAAATATTTCTGTGGGGAATAGTAATGAAAATAGTGAAAAACGTTATGGATTTCATAAAGAAACAGATCAATTCTATGTGTTTCATTCAGATAATACTTTTGATGAACAGGGTTATCCTACCTATCATGGATTTCCGATTACTGAAAATCAAGTTCCTCCTAAAATACTAATTAAAATAAAGAGATAATGCCATCATCTATAAATCCCCAATCAAAAAGAGTCCTAATTGCTATAGGCGGTGGTATCGCCGCCTATAAAGTTTGTGAATTGGTTTCTACACTGTTTAAGTCTGGGCTAGAAGTGCGAGTTATTCTCACTAAATCTGCTCAAAAATTTATTACTCCTTTAACTTTAGCCACTCTATCCCGTCATCAAGCTTATATAGATGATGATTTTTGGCAACCAATTTATGCTCGTCCATTACATATTGAGTTGGGTGAATGGGCTGATTTGATTGTGATTGCGCCTTTAACTGCTAATACTTTAGCTAAGTTAGCTTATGGTATGGCAGATAATTTACTAACAAATACAGTCCTCGCTTCTACCTGTCCCGTGTTGTTAGCACCAGCCATGAATACGGATATGTGGGAACAGGTGGCTGTCCAAAGAAATTGGCAGCAGCTATTGACAGACGGTAGATTTTATGGTATGGAAACTGGTTCTGGTTTATTGGCGTGCGATCGCATTGGTGCTGGTAGAATGGCAGAAGCGGCAGAAATATTTGTTTATATTCAATCTTTATTACACACCCAAGGAAACAGAGATTTAGCTGGGAAACAGGTTTTAATCAGCGCTGGGGGAACGCGAGAATATTTAGATCCGGTGCGATTTATTGGCAATCCCTCAACTGGTAAAATGGGTTTAGCATTGGCACAGGCAGCACTGCACAGAGGCGCAAAGGTAACATTAGTCCATTGTCCAGCCAGTTGGGATGTACCTTTGGGAGTAGAAGCAATTCCCGTAGTTAGTGCGGACCAAATGCAGCAGGTAATGTTCCAGCATTTAGCCAATGCAGATATCATTATCATGTCAGCCGCAGTTGCAGACGTAAAGCCTAGAGATTATAGTAGCGAAAAATTGCCCAAGCGATCGCTCCCCGAAAATCTTCCCCTAGCAGCAGTACCAGATATTGTCGCTGAACTGGGAAATCGTAAACAACCCCATCAATATTTAATTGGTTTTGCAGCACAAACTGGGGATATTATTACTCCTGCGAGAGAGAAATTGCAAAGGAAGAAATTAGATGCAATTGTAGCGAATCCTATTGATAAAGTTGATAGTGGTTTTGGGAATGATAATAATCAAGCGGTGTTTTTAGATAGGTCAGGAAGAGAGATAGAAATTCCGGCTTGTTCTAAGTTGGAAATGGCGCATTATTTATTTGATTTTGTTGTTTAATGGAATAAAATCACATTTTTATTTTTACTAGGATTTTTGAATATGACTGTGCATTTACCTGAAATTGGTATCCCTAGCTTTACAAGAGCAATATCATTACTTGAAGAGTATCCTCAGAACATTGTGGGTAGTTTTTGGGTGATGTGTGGTTATGGATTTAATGATAAAGAAAAAATTCCTGATTGGTGGATTGATAATGTTTTAAAAGACAATCAAGCACAAGGTATTATTGATGGGTTTGAAAAAGGGTATTTTAAAGGAGAATATAATAATCCTTTATATTTAGGATTTTGTATTATTGTTGTTGCAGATTATTCTAATCCTGCTCATTTATCTTATGACATTCAACACCTTAGAATGTGGGAATGTGAGGGAATTGCTTTATTAAGAATAATGGCACTTCATAATATACCCTCCCATACACCATTTTGTTATCCTGATGATTTTTTAAATTATCGTTATGGAAAAGAAAATCCTACTTATCAATATCTTCGAGAAACATTAAATCATTGGTCTGTTCAGGTTTGGGAAGATTACTGTAGTTATTTGATGTCTGTTCATGGTCAAAGGATGTTTTATGACTATTGTAAAAAAATAAATTCTGTTAAAGATGAAGTCCAAGCTACTGTCGAAAAAGGTACTAAACCTTTAGTTTTAACAGAAGGAGAAACTGATGTAATTTATATTAAAACAGCCTTAGAGTTGCTAGGAGAAAAAGAAATTTTAGTACAGGTTGATATTGAATGGGTAGGAATTTCTATAGGTAAAGGAAAAAGTATAAATGCTGGTGATGGTGGATTGAACAATACTAGAGATGTTCTGATTTCTAACCCTAAATTCTTAACTAGAAAAGTATTACTTCTCTATGACTGTGATACTGGTAAATCTAATGAAGATCATGAATTATTGAAAATCAGAAAAATACCTCAACAAAAGAATCGAAAAGTCAAAAAAGGTATTGAAAATCTATTTCCTGATTGTTTATTTACAGAAGAATTTTATGTACAAAAAACCAAATATGGAGAGTATGGAGAAGAAAACCAAATTCAAGAATTTCAAAAAATGAAATTTTGTAAATGGATTTGTGAAGAAAGAAAACAGGCTGATGATTTTGTTGATTTTAAGATCATTATTGATTTTATCAAAGATTGTTTAGGAACACTTATTTATTGAAGCTGTAATTAATCAATGTTGGGTTTCATTTTATTCAACCCAACCTACATCAATGTAAAAATTACGCCACTTTCAAAAAATTGCCTAAAACTTGCGGTTCGGGAAGCAGTTCACCATCTTCTAAACATGACTCAATCAACATTTCTAAGACTTCCTGACCATTTTTTAAAGCTTCTTCGTAAGTTTCGCCATGAGTACAAGGCTGCATTACATTAGTAAAATCAGGTAATAAAACTACATAACATTTATCTTCTTCAGACCATTGAATAATTATTGTATATTTCATTCTTTTGGTTTCTCCTGTTCATCTGCTTCAATCTTTTTTAGTTCTGCTAATGCTTCCGTTACCTGCTTTTCTAAATAGAGTTTAGCATCATTGCTGTCTTTACCTGCAATAATAATAGCTTGTGATAATTTTGGATGTATCCATTTGCTATGACTTCCCTTGGCAGGTTTATAAGCAAACCCAGCCTGTAACAATAAACTTTTCAAGTCTCTAATTTTCTTTGGCATATCTGCTGAGAATTTTGATTAAAATTCAGGTCTTTTGATTGTATTGGGATCAAGATTTACTTCATCATCCTCATCTACATCTATACCATCCTCTGGCATTAAAGGCCCGAAACTACTACGAGTTGGAAGTTCGGGTAAACCTCCTAACATAGCAATTGCTTCTATTAATAAATCAATGCTCTCAACATCACGATGTTTTTGTACAACACGCACAGAGTGAGATATTACACGCAACCCTCCGCGCAAACGATCAACATCACGAGCTAAACCTAATAGACTTTGAAAATCCTGTTCTTCAAGAATGCGGTATTGTCCAGTTTTAGTATTTAATGTGGCAACTGTCCCACTTTTTACAGATTCAAGAGCTTTTCCACCTTCTGTGCGAAACTTTTCAAAGGATGGCCAATTAGGACCATTTTGCAAATTAAGTGATTTTTCTACTGTAATTGCCATATTTATATTTTCCACCCACTGTCCTTTCGTGTCGTCCCGATTCTAGCTTATTTTCTTTGGAAATACATTGGTATTTCGTTGTGTAACTGTGGGTCATAAATAAACACTATATTTGCGTAGACAAATCACACGCCATTTTTTTAAGCCCGATTGTGCATTTTTGTGAGACTTATAACGATGTAGTAGGTCAAGATTTAGAATGGTGCATTACACTACAAAGCATAATACAGTAAATTTAACAATCTAAAATAGTATAACCAATGAAAAAAATATTCCTAAAATGGCAACGTCAAACTAGAAAACTGGGATTTTTAGCAGCTATGATGGCCGTGAGTATGGTTGCTTTCCTCATGCTATCATTCCCCCTAAATGCTCAAATTCCTAAATCCACAGAATTACGGGGAGTATGGTTAACAAATATTGATAGTGACGTTTTATTTGAGAGCAACAGACTAAAACAAAGTTTACGAACATTACAGCAATTTAATTTTAATACCGTTTATCCCGCCGTCTGGAATTGGGGATATACCCTTTATCCTAGCAAAGTCGCAGCCAAAGTCATTGGTAAAGCAGTTGACCCTACCCCCGGACTCCAAAAGCGAGATATGCTCAAAGAGATAGTCACCGAGGGACATAAACAAGGTTTAACAGTGATACCCTGGTTTGAATTTGGCTTTATGGCACCTGCTGATTCCCTTTTAGCTAAAAATCGTCCTACTTGGTTGACAAACCGCAGAGATGGCACAAAAATAGTCAAAGAAGGAATAGATAACCGAGTTTGGTTAAATCCCTTTCGTCCCGAAGTGCAACAATTTATCCAAGATTTAATTATAGAAATAGTTAAAAACTATGATATTGATGGGATTCAATTTGATGACCATTTCGGCTTACCATCAGAACTAGGATATGATGCCTACACCACAGCATTATACAAAAAAGAACACCAAGGAAAACTTACCCCCGCAGACTTCAAAGATCCAGAATGGGTAAGTTGGAGAGCGAACAAAATTACCGACTTTATGAAACGGGTATTTACAGTAATTAAAGCTAATAAAAAAGATTGTATCGTTTCCGTTGCTCCTAATCCCCAGCGTTTTTCCTACGAATACTTCCTAGCGGATTGGCAGAAATGGGAAAGAATGGGAATAGTTGAAGACCTAGTTATACAGATTTATCGCAATGATTTAAACGTTTTTATCAACGAATTAGAATATCCAGAAGTCAAACAAGCCCAAACTCATATTCCCGTCAGCATTGGCATTTTAAGTGGGTTAAAAAATCGCTCAATTTCAATGGAACAAATCAAAACCCAAATAGAAAAAGTGCGAGAGCGAAAATTTGCCGGCGTTTCCTTCTTCTTCTACGAAACCCTCTGGAACATGAGCCAAGAAAAACCCCAACAACGCCAACAAACATGGCAAAAAATCTTCCCCACACCCACCAATTACCCCAACCTATTGTAAGCATTCAGCTATCAGTGGTCAGCAGTCAGCAGTCAGCTAAAACCACATTTTAGGGGTGTACATCCTAGCCCCCTCATCGCTTGCGGGGAGGGGGTTGGGGGTGGGGTTCTTGTTCCAGGTTTGATGACAATTTGCTGTAATATTCAGAATGCTGATCACTGTTCGCTGACGGCTGAATGCTTACAACCTATTAGCAAATTGGAAACCCTAAAAAATCTGACATTGCCGAATTGAAATTAATAAATTCAACCTTTGCGCCTTTGCGCCTTTGCGTGAGATATATTATTTCAATCAGCAACGCCAAAATTCCTAACTACCGATACCCAAACGCCCAGCCAAAGCCGGAGTTAAAGGTAAAAGAGTAGCAATCATCAAAAACAAAGCCAAAAGACATAAAGCCGCCCTAGCATCATCTGGTTCACTAATTTCATTCAAACTGGGGCGCTCTAAATCGCGTTGTAAAAACAAAATCACAATTGCCCAATACATCGCCAAAGGATTACCTAATGATACGATAGCCAGTAAAACTATCGTGGCAAAAGTGGTTCTTCCTGCGGTTTTGCGTCCATAAATCGCTTGGACAATTCGCCCCCCGTCTAGTTGTCCAGCGGGCATTAAATTCAACGCAGTGATAACTAATCCCAACCAACCAATAATTACCAAAGGATGAATATTCACCACCGGAGATTGTAAAGCCGAACCAAGGACAACCCGTGCCAAACTACCGACTAAAATTGAACCTTGGAAAAACTGATTGGGTAATTGGAATAAACTCCCTGGGTGAGAAAGTAGCAACCCTATCACCAGTAATAACAAAGAAGTAATCCCCCCAAAAGCGGGTCCTGCCAAAGCAATATCAAATAAGGCTTTACGGCTAGGGACAAGGGATTCAAACCTAGTAATTGCCCCAAAAGAACCAATTTGCACCGCTGGTAAAAAGAACGGCCAACTTAATTTAACTTGGTGACGACGCGCTAACAACCAATGTCCAACTTCGTGAGAGATCAAAATTACCGATAAACCCAAAGCAATAGGTAAAGCTTCTGCAAAGCGTTCCGGGTTACTAAATAAATCGAAATTCTGTAATATACCCCCCACCTCTAAGCTAGTAGCGATAGTTGCAATGAACAAAATCACTGCAAAAGCTTTTTGTGCCAATTGGGCGCGTTGGGGGTCAGTGCGGCTAGGGAGAATAATGATAACAGGTTTGCCGTCAGTATTTTCTACCAAAAATAGGCGATATTTATCTTCTAAGCGTTCCTGTAAACTTTTTGTTAGTCGGTTATGAACCGCTTCTGGTTCTCCCCGCAAATTGCCTTTAAAAACCACTCCTTCTTGGTAGGGAATAGTTTCTGTGGCAAAAAATGTGTCAATGCCGAAAATACCTCTAATCAGACTTAAATCTGCTTCGGGTATGGGTGTTGGTTCTAATTGCAGTTCTGATACTGCAACGGAACTGTCTTTATCACCTTGGGCTGCAAGTCTGTCCGTTGCCCGTTGCTTGAGAATAGCATCTTGACCGGCTTCCCGTAATTTTCTACCCAGGAAAATATACAATCCAGCGGAAGCTACCACCAAGAACAAGATACCAACAATATTGATATAAATCCCAGCGGCAAATAATCCAAAGAACAAAAGCCAGGGAGTCATTAAGACAACAGATTGTAACCAGGCGAGGATGCCTAGTTTACCAAAAGGTCTGGCACGATAAAAGCCCCAGCCTAAAATGCCGGACGCTATCAGCACAATGGCTGCAATTATAGGAGTTTCCGATGAAGTAAACATCTCTAAACCTTTGCTATTGAGACCGAAGCTAGTACAAGTCCGGTTTTCTATACACTATTCATAATAACTTTGTTTGGATTCTGCCCGAATTATCCAGTTTTTTGAGAATAAAGCCCTAATTATTTTAGATGATTTTTATGTGAGGTGGCACAGAATCATCAGATCCATTCATTCATCCGCGTTTATCTGCGTTTATCTGCGTTCAAAATTCTATAAATCTGCTTTTATACAGCTTTATCTTAATTTGGTATGAACTTTTAACACCCTTTCGGTAAAATGTTCTTCTGTTTGCAATTTAGTCCAAAGGAATCTAGGGAATTATGGCGCGTTTAGCCCTGCTGAGTGTATCTAATAAAACTGGTGTAATTGATTTAGCCCGGAGTTTGGTTGAAGAATTTGGCTTTGATATTATCAGCAGTGGGGGAACAGCCAAAACCCTGAAAGATGCCGGCATACCAGTTACTAAGGTTTCTGATTATACGGGTTCACCGGAAATTTTAGGCGGTCGGGTGAAAACTCTTCATCCTCGCATTCATGGGGGGATTTTAGCACGGCGAGATGTGGAGCAAGATGTCACAGATTTGGAAAATAATCAAATTCGTCCCATTGATTTAGTCGTTGTTAATCTTTATCCTTTTGCAGAAACCATTGCTAAACCAGGTGTGACTTTAGCTGACGCGGTGGAACAAATTGATATTGGTGGCCCGGCTATGTTAAGGGCTTCTTCCAAAAATTACGCCCATTTGACGGTATTATGTGATCCTGCTCAATATGGTGAGTATTTGCAAGAATTACGCCAAAATGGAGAGGCATCTTTAGAGTTTCGCCAAAAATGTGCTTTAAAGGGATTTTTGCATACTGCTAGTTATGATAATGCCATAGCAGCCTATTTAGCTGGCACACAAACACAAGAATTTACTATTTCTGGTACACAACTCCAATCTTTGCGTTATGGAGAAAATCCTCACCAACCCGCAGCATGGTATCAAACGGGAAGTGAAGCTACAGGTTGGACAGCAGCGACAAAACTGCAAGGTAAGGAACTCAGTTATAATAATTTGGTAGATTTGGAAGCTGCACGGCGGATAATTGCTGAATTTACAACCAGTCCTGCGGCGACAATTATCAAACATACTAATCCCTGTGGAACTGCGGAAGCAGACACAATTTTTGACGCTTATCAAAAAGCCTTTAATGCTGATTCTATCTCGGCTTTTGGGGGAATTGTGGCTTTAAATCGTCCTATTGATGCAGCGACAGCGACGGAATTAACGAAGACGTTTTTAGAGTGCGTGGTTGCTCCTGGTTGTGACGAGGAAGCTCAGGAAATTTTAACTAAAAAAGGCAATGTCCGAGTTTTGATTTTACCAGATTTGTTGACTGGACCGAAAGAAACTGTGAAAGCTGTAGCTGGTGGTTTTTTAGTCCAATCTGCTGATGATATCATTGCTGATCCTAGTCAATGGCAAGTTGTCACTGAACGTCAACCTACTCCCTGGGAGTTAGCAGAATTACTGTTTGCTTGGAAAGTTTGTAAGCACGTTAAATCTAATGCTATCGTCATTGCGAGCGATCGCACAACTTTAGGTGTCGGGGCTGGACAAATGAACCGTGTCGGTTCGACAAAAATCGCTCTCGAACAAGCTGGAGAAAAAGCCCAAGGAGCATTCCTCGCTAGTGACGGCTTCTTCCCCTTCGATGATACCGTTAAAGCCGCCGCAGCAGCCGGAATTACCGCCATTGTCCAACCCGGAGGCAGTCTCAAGGATAAGGATTCTATCAAAGCCGCTAACGAACTGGGATTATTAATGGTTCTCACTGGTGTACGCCACTTTTTGCATTAGGTAATGGGTAATTGGTAAAAATCTTGTTCCCTCTTGCCTCTTGCCTCTTGCCTGTTCCAAACAATTTCTAAAATTGTTGTCTAGGGTACTTGCCATTTTCAGAAAAGGGTGATAAATTAGATTTGTGTGTGAGGAGCAAGTTTAAAAAACGTCTGGGGTGGAAACACGGCAACACTCCCAGACGTTTTTTAATGGGACTAAAAATTTTCTGACAATAAATAATCAACAACCAACTAGAAATATTTGGTAAAACACTTTTAATTTTTACTTGTACCAAATTAAGATGAGACTGCATAGAAGAGAATTTTAAGAATAATTAAACGCAGATAAACGCAGATGAACGCGGATAAATATGGATGATAATTATTCTGTGCAGTCTTACATATAATTATTATTATGCGGTTATTATTAGTTGAAGATGAACATGATTTAGGAAATGGTATTCATAATGCTCTTATTCAACGCGATTATATAGTAGATTGGGTGGAAGATGGAGAGACTGCTTGGGATTATTTGCAGACAATACCTCAAAGATATGAAATTGCGATTTTAGATTGGATGTTACCAAAGTTGTCAGGATTGGAATTGTGTAAAAGATTAAGGGCGCAAAAAAATCAGTTACCAATTATGTTATTAACAGCTAGAGATAGCATGAATGATCGTGTTACGGGTTTAGATGCAGGTGCAGATGATTACCTAGTGAAACCCTTTGGTATGGAAGAATTATTGGCGCGGGTAAGAGCATTACAAAGAAGATTACCAAATTTTCAACCACCGCAGTTACAAATAGGTTCTTTAATTTTAGATTATAGTAATTTTTCAGTTGTGAATTTAGCAGTGGAAAATTCTTCACCAATTATCCTCACAGCTAAAGAATTTCAACTTTTAGAATATTTCATGCAACATCCTCAACAAATACTAACTCATGATCAAATTCGCGCTAGGTTGTGGGATTTTGAAAGTGATACTGTGAGTAATGTTGTTGCTGCACAAGTGAGATTATTAAGACGCAAATTATCAGAATGTGGTTTTTCTAAAGCAATTGAAACTATCCGAGGTTTTGGTTATCGTTTTTGTGGATAGTTGAGATCCCCGACTTCTTTTTTATTTTGTCAATAAGTTATCAATTAATGCCAGAAGTCGGGGATCTTATATTTACAAAATCTAAAATCAGATGAATAATAATTCACTATTCAATCATTCTCGGTTTAAATTAGCGATTACCTATGCTGGTGTGATGGGATCAACTTTATTACTATGTGGTTGCATCGCTCACAGTGTCATGGTACAAGCTTTTACTCGCACAGTTGATCGAGAATTGGAAGTTTTTGGTAAGGTATTTCAAGATCAATTAAAAACAGAGTTAAAAATTCCTGGAGAATTATCTATTACTACTCAAAAATCTTTACCAGGACTTTGTTTAAAGCAACAATCTTGTTTACCCATTAAATCAGAATCAGATTTACTGAATTTATTAGCAGAAGGATATTATCTGAGATTTTTAACACTATCAGGAGAAGCAACTGCTGCGATTGGTAATAATCCAGATGAATTTCCCGATAATATTCACCTCAATCATTCTTATGATATCAGAAATCGTCATGGTGAACTCTATCATTTACATTTAATGCCCTTAGAAATCAACAATAATCAATTGTGGGGATATTTACAAGTTGGACGAACTGTACAACGATTAAATGATTATATGAATAGTTTACATTGGTTATTAGGATTGGGTATTCCCTCTTCTATGATCCTCATTGGTGGTGCAGGTTGGTGGTTAGCAGGTTTAGCTATGCAGCCAATTGAAAAATCATATCAACAATTACAACAATTTACGGCTGACGCGGCACATGAATTAAGAACTCCCATTACATCTTTACAAACCATTGTCGAAACAAATTCAATTAGCCCAGAAACTCAAAAAGCATTGAAGAGACAAATTAAAAGATTAGTAACATTAACACAGGATTTGTTATTATTATCTAGATTAGAAAGTGGATTACAAGAAGCTAAGTTACAGCAAATTTGTTTGAATGATTTAGTTGCAGATGTAGAAGAGGAATTAATGCCAATGGCTATGGATGCACAAGTTTTATTATCTAGTCATATTCCTGATCAATCTGATTTTTATATTCACGGTAATGAAAGTCAAATTTATCGAATGTTGTTGAATTTAGTTGGTAATGCCATTAAATACACTCCTGAATCTGGGGAAGTAAATATTCATCTGACAACTAATGATCATCAAGGTGTAATTACTATTAAAGATACAGGTATTGGTATTTCTAATTCTGATCTTCCCCACATCTTTGAGCGCTTTTATCGAGTTAATGCAGATCGTTCTCGCAATACTGGTGGTTCTGGATTAGGTTTGGCTATTACTTTGGCAATTGTCCAAACTCACAAAGGTAAATTAGAAGTACAAAGTCATGTAAATAAGGGCAGTACATTTACTGTGATTTTGCCGCTCGTTTCCAAAGTAAACAAGTAACTTCAACTAACATAGATGTAATCATGGCAATAGCGGCGGCCATTGCCCCATTCATGCCCTTGTTAATAGCAAAGGTGGCAATTATCAATAAAGTCCCTGTTCCTAACCAGGTAGATAGATTTACTTGCCCTGTGCGGTTTTCGCTGACTAAAAAACCCTGAGTTGCATTTTGTAAAGCCACAAATAATGGCACAATTGTACAAATTAAAAGTACAGGTTTGATGCTGTTAGCTAAGATAATATCATTACCAATGAAACTTTGAACGATACGATCGCCTATCGGTGTTACACTCATCAACAATAGTAAGCTAGAACAAGCTGCACCGACACTGATAGCAAAAGTCAGCAATTGGCGATCGCTCACTTGATGACGATATTTAATCACCATTTGCTGTACCATCCGGGTAGAATTGGCAATTACAAGAACCAGTCCCCAAGCCGCAGACCAAGCAGCAATAGCAATTGTCGAATCTTCAGCGCGGGCAAGAATGCTAATTAATATCGCCCTTCCGCCCCAAACCACCATCATAGAATTAGCTAAAGGTAAATAGAACTTCCACACCTGTGCTAAGTTACGGGGTAAATTAGGTTGTTCTATTTGTGGCGGTAAAGTTGCACCAGAAAGCCGAGCAAAAATTGTTACAGCTATTGCTTCGACAACCACCCCACTGATGAGGGCAAATCCAGCAAGTACACCCCCAGATATGGGCAAGAAAAATCCACCCGTGAGGACTAATGCTAATGTAAATAACCTGAAAATACTGGCTTTTGCCACAGCGCGAGACTGACCATGATAAATTAATAACCCTTGAAAATAACGCCGCCAGGCGATCGCAAATGGCCAACCACCCATTAATAATAATACTTGACTAACTGTAGCCAACATTGCAGATGGTATGCCCAACAGACTCACACCCACAAAATTAAATATCATTGGTAGTCCCAACAAACTCAATAAACAAGTCAGTCCCGCACCTACAAATAATGTAAACCGCCATAATGCTTTCCGTGAATCTTGAGAACCGGCTAAAGCATTAGCAGCGTGCAAAATCATAATAATCGGACTTTCAAAAAATATCGCCAAAGATTTAGCAATACCTACAGCCGCTAAGTTAACTTGAGCATCAGGAAGATAAGCCAATGTAGTGGTCATCATCGGATCACCACAGGCCATAGTCACATCACTGAGAGACAAAGGCAAAAATTCCCGCCATAAACTCCCTAAACTAACTGGTTGAGATTGGGGTTCTTGTAACTTCATATCATTTCCAACTAATGAGTGATAATAACGCTATTTTGACAAAAAAGCGCAAAATCCAGATTTCAACCTTTTAGTCTTTGCGCCTTTGCGCCTTTGCGTGAGATAATTATCTTTATCACTCCTGACTCCTACCGACAATATCCAATGGTACAGGTAGAAGATTAGCAATTGCTTCTGTGAGATGGGAATGTTCAAGGATGTTAATTCCTTGTGCTGTAAGCCAATCAGCATTGTAAACTGTTTCCAGGTAGCGATCGCCCCGATCAGGATTAAGTAGTAACATAGTTTGAGGCTGAGTAAATCTTTGAGTATCTGCTAAAGCTGCGGCCACAATTGCACCAGTGGAAGCACCTAAAAGCATACCTTCCTGTTTAGCCAAAGCATGACAAACAGAAAACGCCAAAGCATCATCCACGCTATAAGCCGCATCTAACACCTGTGGGTCAAAATTGGGGGGAACGAAAGATAAACCCAGTCCAGTCATCTTATAGGGGTGTCTGGGAGTACCAAAAATTGCTGATCCTGCCACATCTACACCAATAATTCTGGTTTGGGGATAATACTTTTTAAAGTAGCGACTAATACCACCTAATTGTCCGGCTGTGCTAACTCCAATAACAATAGCATCCGGCGCACCACCAAAAGCTTCTTCAATTTCCCGCGCCGTCCAAAGTTCATGGGCATCAGTATTACTAGGATTTTTATGTTGACAAGAATACCAAGAATCAGGAATATTTGCGGCTAATTCCTGAGCCTTTGTCATTCTTGCTACTTGCATCGAACCTTGAGCATCAGCCGCACTTAAAGGCACTTCTACCAATTCTGCACCGTAGGCTGTAAGCATTCTTCGCATGGTGACAGGGGTTTTGGCATCAATCACAATCATTACCCTGTAACCCTTAGTAGCGCCCACAATTGCTAATCCAATGCCAAAGTTACCAGAACTAGATTCAATAATTGTCCCACCTGCTCGCAATAAACCCTGTTTTTCGGCTTC
Source organism: Anabaena sp. 54 (assembly GCF_017355725.1). Classification (NCBI taxonomy): domain Bacteria; kingdom Bacillati; phylum Cyanobacteriota; class Cyanophyceae; order Nostocales; family Nostocaceae; genus Anabaena; species Anabaena sp. 54. Next base: position 17,812 of record NZ_JAAVWA010000010.1, on the reverse strand, counting down.
ATTCACCAGATAAGCCGCATTTTTTTCTTTAATACTACCACCAGGATTACAAGATTCTAGTTTTAAATATAAATGATGTTGTTGACAACTTGGGTGAATTCGATTTAATCGGACAATAGGAACTTTACCTAGTGCGTCCGTCACCGTTGCCAATAGGGGTGATTTTGGCAAGTTGGTTCTGAAGGTTGGGTTTGGAGAGTAAGTAAGCATTGTGATTAGCTCGATACTGTTCATCTCACAAGATGCCAACCCCAGATGAAATAAAGGTGAAATTATCAATGTGAACTACCTACACTTCCCTTGCGGGTAAGTATAGGCTTCCTACCCAGTTAACAGCTTTTTGCTCTTCGAGAACAACAAGACTGATGTTAAGGCGATAGGCTGACCCCTCGTTCCAAAGGCAAAATCAAGGTTAATCAACAAAAATGATCATGTATCTAGCTTGGTTATCGCTATTCTCTCGCCTTGCCGAGATATTCAATTCATAACACAAATTTTGTGAATTCTCTCCATGTTTTCCTTCCTTGCTGTCGCGTTGGTCGGAAAATCGTCGTTAATTCACGCGCCATTCATCCCACGCGGCCCTATCGGGTCAGACGTGGGGCTTCTGTTGGTTAAGCTAAATCCGGCAAACCAAATGCTCGCTTCACTTGCAAAATATAGAATTCCCGAAATGTTCCGCTGATGATCTCATATTTTGGCATTTTGGCAGATAACCATTTTAGTTTCCAGCTTTAATGGAATATCAACAGGGTTAAAGAAAAAGTTGAGAAGTTATGGATGCAGGGATTACCCCACCACTAGAGACTTCCAACCCAGATGATAAGCGATAGATGCGGTGCTGTCAAACTCACAAGAAATATTGCAATATTCAAATCATAGCCAAGCCATAGCTAACAGCCATTGAGTAACAGTTGCCCAGAAAATTATATATTAATCAAACCGACCGATTGCCTAATGAACAAACGGATTTATCCAGTACAAAATTGCCATGTACAAGTAGGAATTAACTTGAAAATAGTTAGATATTAGAAAAATGATGGAAAATTAACAACTTAGCTTTTAATCACGAAGCATTTGGGAGATGATGGCATCAGCTTGTAGTCTTTTGTAAGTCAAGTAGACTAAGTTAGCTTCGTCTGATTGTCCACAAACATAGCAAGCTAGGCTCAGAGCATCTAATAACATTAATGTGGTAATGCCTTGTGATGCTAAAGATGATATATACTCAGAAACTCCTTTGGCACAGATCTCTGCTGGCATCAGTACCAGTAGCAACCGTAAACAATCTGCCGATGCCATCATCCCATCTAATTCATGGGTCTGGGTGGCTAGTTGAACAATACCCAGAACGATTTGATTAGGGGAAATACCTTCTTTTATGAGTAGGGTAAAGAAGGAAGTTAAATGACATGGGGTGCTGTGATCAAGCTTAATATTCATAGTGCTTATTAAAATCAGTGTAACAATAATCGCAGATTTTTTGGCTAATCCGGAAAAATCTCAAAAAAGTTTTTGGGGTTTTTTCGGTTTTTTACGTCAGATTCTAGAACCTCTCAACAGATAGCACCCTAATTTGTCAACTTGAGTTTCGATGAATTTGCGTACATTATGTAACTCACGATTTAACTCACAGTTCCGTATCCTTTGATGCTAAAAATAAGCAAATTGTTCCTTTTGCCTGATTTTTACATCTTGTGACGCTAAACTAGCGAGTAATTTTTGCGCTACACCAAAATAAACTGCTTTGGATTACCTATTTTAACTAAAATTAGTAGCTTATGTAACCGACAGCGGAAATTTAATGATGTAAGATAAACAAAATGGGCATTTAGTCTCGTTAATAAGACACAATAGATAATAAATCTACAAATCTTTACCTAAAATGAAGGTAAATGTGACTTACATCTAATGGTTCTGGATGTGAAGCCCTGAAACCGGGAAAAAATAATTGAGAATTTAACCAAGTTTTTACTGCATAACAATAAGTCTAGCTTATGTCATAGTAATTGACATGGCTCCTATTCTGACATCTCGACTTGGGAAGACAGGTATGTTAGATGCTGGCATTTTTGGTAGCATAATAGTAGATTAAAGCAGTGACTATATTACTTAGAAAAAAATCTGTATGGCCAGCTACCTAGAAACCCCAACTCCAAATGAGTTACTGGATGAAGTTATTCAAGAAACCACAGCCCCAAATCATGTGGAAGTTATTGAAAATGTAATTGATACCCTGGCACAAGATCAAAGTGCAATGGTTAGTCATGGTTCTGAGGGGGAATATCTGTGGAAATTCCAATATGGCAGTGTAGAAGTATTTGTGCAGTTAACGGGAATTACTGATGAAGATACGATCACAGTTTGGGCTGCGGTGCTAAAGTTACCTGTACAAAATGAAGCCAGATTGACACGATATCTCTTAGAGTTAAATTGTGTAAGTACCTTTGAAGCCCGCTTTGGCATTATTGACCATCAGGTGGTGGTGATTTCTACACGCACTTTAGCGGAGTTGTCACCAGGGGAAGTTTCCCGCATCATTACTATTGTTGCGACTATCGCTGATGATAATGATGAATATCTGCAATCCGAGTTCTGTGCAGTTTAGGTTTCGATAATCTTAGTTAAGGAATGTGATATTTAATGCCTGATTCGCAGGTGTGGCGACTTATTCCCATTTTAGCTGCCGCTGGTGATGTTCAGATGGCTATAGACCGCTGGTTATTAGCACAACATGAGTCGGGACAACATCCGCCAACTTTACGTTTTTATACTTGGTCGCCACCCGCAATTTCTTTGGGTTATCATCAACGTCAATATCCTGAATTTTGGCAAGGTTTGCGGTGGAAAGGGGAGAAATTAGATTTGGTGCGTCGTCCTACAGGTGGTAGGGCTGTTTTGCATCAAGGTGATTTAACTTACTCTGTGGTAACATCTGGACTGAGGGGAAATCGTTTGGATGTGTATGGGCAGATTTGTGAGTTTTTGATTCAAGGATGGCGATCGCTCAATATAGAATTGTACTATGGTCAAGCTGGACGCGGTTATATTCACAATCCTAATTGTTTTGGGACTGCGACAGGTGCAGATTTAGTTTTAGCAGATGGTTCTAAACTGATTGGTAGCGCTCAATTAAGGAAAGGTGACGCAGTTCTTCAGCATGGTTCTATGCGATTGAATCCAGATGCAGATTTATTTGCAAAGGTATTTAATCAAGAGTTTTTTCATCCTATCCAATTTCCAGAAACTATCAATCAAGAAACAATAATTAAGGCTTTAATAGCCGCAGCTTGTGATTGTTTTGCTATGGAAATAGAGGTAATACCTTTGTCTCAAGATGAGTGGAATTTGATTTTGGCAAATTGTTGATTAGGGTAGGTTTTTATTCTACCCTATATTTTTTTCTCACGCCAAGGCGCAAAGGAAGAAAGATATTAATTGCAGACTGTAAAGTCTTTATCTCTAATAAATTGATACAGTGAATTTCCGGTAAAGAATGTGCAAATATGAATAGTTAAACTTTTGTGAATTGTCAAAGATAGAATGATCTGGTCATCTAAAAGATGATACATATAAATCTCGCTATATGGTGGAATTTATTTAAGTAGAACGGCTTGAATAATTCAAAGTTTGTAGTGAGGAATTTATTCGTCATTTGAGGGCTGAAGCCCTCACTACGAAATCATCTCCAGATTTTTTACATTACTTAATCTACTTTGATTTATTTTCGTCTACTTACTTAATATCTGTATAAAATTTTTCTAAAAAAGTCCAATGGATAGAAGATCCAAGTCTTCCCAATTTTTTGATGTCATGGAAGCTTGTAGAAAAACTCTAGAAAAAATCCGTCTTTTATTTAGAAAGTAATCAGTGAAAACTTGGATAATATTTTGAGTTTTTAGGGAAAAATCGCTCTTATTAGAGTTAATATAGGAACTGTGTGTTATTTTTTTGTGATTCGCGCTAAAGTAGTCAAGTATCGAATACAGCAAGACTAACCGTATGGAAACGAAAGAGTTAAAGTTCATCTTAAAACTGTTGGGATGTCCGAATTATCGTACTGGCTTGAGTTCCAGCACTTTTGATAGTTTTAAAAGTGAGAAAAACAAAATTTGTCGAGATTTGGGGGAACTGGAATATGTAGACTATTCCCGCGAAATTGCCACAGTCAAGATTTTACCTCCTGGTCAAGCACTACTGAAACTCGACTCGGCACAATTACCTATTGATGATAAAGAACTCAAGGTACTGGAGAAGATAGGTAAGAGTTCTGGAAAAATAGCCCCCAGTGAAATCAAAGTTTCATCACTAAAATCAGATGAACGAGACGCAATCTTAAAAACCTTGGGTGAACGGGGTTTAATTGCTGCTGAAATCAAGATGAAAAGGGTTAAGGCTGAAGTTTGGTTAACGGAAAGAGGAATTGAGTTTTTGCGGGATGAATATAATCCCCATAAAGGTGCTAACCCTGTTATTAGTTTGGAATTGCTGGGTAATTACTTGCGCTTTTTGCGGAAGAATTTGCGGGTTAAGCCAGAACAAGTTTCTACTTTAGTTTCTGATAATATGGAATCACATTCTGATATTACTAGCAATATCAGTGATGAAGAAATTTTAGAGACTATCAAGAAATTAGATAGGGAATTGGGTACAGAGAATTATTTACCAATTTTCCATTTACGGCAAAAGTTACAACCGCCTTTATTACGAGATGATTTAGATCAGGCGTTGTATAGGTTACAAAAAAGTGACAAAATTGATTTTAGTACCTTACAAGAATCTAGTGCTTATACACCAGAACAAATTGACGCGGGAATTCCTCAAAATATTGGTGGACAACTGTTCTTTATCATAGTTAATTAACAGTCTTCCAAATATTTTTCATTTTTTCATCACTTCCTCCTCTCACTCACCTATATCTATGACAGACATTAACAACATTATTAAACGCGAGGTCAACCCTTTTGACATCGAAATGAAACATCTAGAGTTTTGGGCTGACGAAGAAGACTCATTACTAATGGTTGAATCAATTCATAAAAATGCAATAAGAGAGATTGAAGAATTACTAGATTTAGTGGGTAAAGATCATCGTAGTCGTACAGTTTTACTAGAAGGTGAATCTGGTTCTGGCAAAACTTATTTACTAAGACGGATTAAACGCTCATTTAATAGCAAAGCATTTTTTGCTTATATCCTCTGTAGCTGGGCTGATAGTACCTACATTTGGCGGCATATTTTACGTCATACTGTTGATAGTTTAATTCAAGTTCCTGAAGGAGAAAAAGAATCACAGTTAATGTTGTGGCTCAAAAGTTTAACTGCATTTACAAGAAGTGATATAAAACAAAGAATATTTAATGATAATTTTTGGGAAGCATTACAAAGCAATCGCAAAAAATTCATCAAACACCTCAAGGATACTTATAAACAAGCAGGTATTTATAACCCTGATATGTTTTTTGGAGTGTTGCATGATCTCGCAAATCCAGAATTATATGATTTGGCTTGTGAATGGTTGCGTGGTGATGATTTAAATGAAGATTCTATGCAAGAAATCAAAGTCAAAACCTGCATTGATACAGAAGATGCTGCAAAAAATATCTTAGCCAACTTTGGCAGAATTTCCACACAAACCCAACCGATTGTTTTATGTTTTGATAATTTAGAGACTATGCCCCAGTTACCAGAAGGTTTTCTGGATATACAACCTTTTTTAAATGTCAACACAACTATTCATGGAGAAAATCTAAAAAATTTCTTGGTAATAATTAGCGTTATTACTAATACGTGGAATCGGCATCTTGACCGAATTTTCCCAGCCGATAAAGCAGGAATACATCAAAAAACTAAGTTAAAAGATATTACACTAGAACAAGCCGCATCACTCTGGAATTATCACTTAAAACCATTACATCAACGAGCAAATCCCACACCTGAATCTGCTATTTTTCCACTAAATCTCCAAATGTTGGAGAAAAACTACCCCGGTAGTAAAACTAAACCTAGAAATACACTAATTTTAGGTCGTGATGAATATCAAAAATATAAAGGTTCATTATTAGATGAAAAAACTGTTCCTAAACCTATAATCATTGTTCCACCACGACATCAAGATAATCAAGATACAACTCAAGCAGAATTTGAATTATTATGGCAGCACGAATACACGAAAAGCCAGGGGAAAATTACCAAGATTTCTTTGTTATCATCACCTGATTTAATTCAGATGTTGCAACAGTCTATATCTACTTTAAAAGTACAGGGAGTTAAAACTAAACTTTTAAGCGGAAAATATGCTAGTTATTCCTTGAGTTATCAACATCCTACAAATCGGGAAAAATTGGGTATAGTTTGGACAGAAGACTCAAATATGACTAGTTTTTATCATGTAATGAATGCTTGTCAAATAGTAATTCAAAAAAATCTCTGTCAAACTATGCACTTAATCCGTGCTGGAGATTTAGGAAAACCAAACCTAGCGGGAAATCAACTCTATAGACAGATTTTCACCAATACTAATCATGTTCATATTAAACCAAGTCTGGCTTCTATTCACTACTTGGCAACATATCAAGGTTTGATAAACTCTGCCAAATCTCAAGAATTGGTAATTGGTGGGAAAACGATTAATTTACAAAGACTAGAAACTTTAATTAATGAATCTGAGATATTGAATCAATGTACTTTATTACAGGATTTAGATATTGTTGCTAAATCAAATCGAAAGTCAGAAACAAATGGTAAAGAAGGAAAAGATTTAAGACCTGTTAAAAATTTCCTATTAAATCTCGTGAAAACTCAAGCATTTATGGGAGTACCTACTTTAATTTCACAAGCAGTTAACCAATTTCCTGATGTAAAAGAAAGTGAAATTCGGAGTCTGATTGAACAACTATGTCAGGAAGATAAAGTTAAAATTGTTAACCCCGACGAAAAGCCAGAAGCTCAATCAATTTGTTTAGTTCTTCACAAGTAATCTATCCAGCACATTTTTTATATCAGCCAATGCACTACCTGACAGAAGCTTCTGAAATTTACAAGCAAATTTCCCAACTGTCCCTATCTAAAACTCTATGGATAGATACGGAAATTGCTGATTGGTACACTGATAAACCAAAATTAGCACTAATTCAGGTATTGGCTGATTATACAGATTTAAATGGTGAATCTGCTTACATTTTTGATGTTTTAGATAAACCTGATTTGGCTGTATATTTCATTAACCAAATCATGGTTAATTCCCAAATTGAGAAAGTTTTTCATAATGCTGGTTTTGATTTAAAATATTTGGGGAAGGAACTAGCAGAAAATGTGACTTGTACCTTCAAAATAGCGAGAAAAATCACCAAAGAAGTCTTACAAACTACTAACTTAAAACTAAAAACTCTAGCTGCTGAACTCTGTCAATTTTCTCATGTAGACGCAGAAGAAGGAAGCAGTGATTGGGGAAAACGTCCCCTGACTCAAAAACAGTTAAACTATGCAGCAATGGATACAGTTTATTTAGCTGCTGTTCATTATCGCTTACTGGAAATATCCAATCCTGATGTTATCAGTCGTGTATTTAATATGGTAGATCACAAATCTGAAAATTCCTCTTTAACTCCCACTAAAGTTAGATTAGCTTTTGAATGTCCCCGACTATTTTATCTAAATCACCATTTTAATGGTAAAGCAATATTCTCTCCTAAAGATACTCTTGGGGGTGTTGGTAATGTTTTTCATAAATTAGCAGATGATTTTATTAATTTACTGCTGATTGAACCCAGATTTAAAAGTTTATTTAATCCATCTGCAACACAATTAAATCTAGATCAAATTACATCGGAAATTCAACAATTATTCTATCAAATTAAGTTCTTTCCCTATTTACAAAATGCAATTGCAAAAGACGCGAGTAAAGCCTCTCTACTGCTACAAGTTTGGCAAGGTTTACAAGGATTAATTAAAAAGTTTACTGAATTGTTGATCATCAATCGCCGTTATTGCAGTGCAGAAACAGTTATTCAGAATACTTTTATTTCTGAAGAACGCAGTTTAGAATATTACTTTGATTTACCTAATGGGACAAAACAATTAATTAGAGGTGAGTTTGATTGTCTGGTTTTTAATTTTGAACTTAAACGCCTTTGTATGGTAGAATTTAAAACCTATCAACCTGTAGATTCAGCAGCACAATTAGCGCAAGTTTCTCTCTATAGTTATATGTTATCGAAGCGGAAAAAACCACCTATTGATTCTGCTGTTTATTGTGTTTTACCAGAATTTAAAGAATACAAATATTCTTGGGAACAGCTAGAAAATACAGTTCATCAATTAATTCCCTATAAATTATTACAAATGCAACAATGGTTGAGTTGGGAATCTCCCAATCCTAACCCACCACCTGCGACAACTCAACCTCATTTATGTGAAATTTGCCCCCAACAACAAAAGTGTCAGACTTTTTTCGATGTTGAATCTAATGCACCGCCAAATAAAGTTATTCCAGATAATGACAATCCTGATTTTATAGCACCTTCCAAAAAACGAGAAGATACATCTGACTCTTCACATTATTTGGAAAACCCAACACGAAACCTAACCCCCCAACCCCCTTCCCTACCAGGGAAGGGGGAGAATTCAAAGCCTCTCTCCTGCAAGGAGAGAGGTTTTTCAGATACTTTTAAAAGTCAGAAAGATACATTTATTAATGCTGATGAAATTGGCGCATCTTTAGTGGCAATTCTAGAATCTTTTAAGGTTAATGTAGATTATTATGGTGCTGATGTAAGTCCGGCATTTATTCGGGTGAAAATTAAACCACATTTAGGTGTGAAAGTTCCTTCAATTCTCAGATTATCCGCTGATTTACAAGTACAATTAGGGTTAGAATATCCGCCTTTAATTGCTCCCCAAGCTGGTTATGTAAGTATTGATTTGCCGCGTCAAGATAGACAAATTGCCAAATTTGAAGATTATATTCAAAAGCAGTTTTTACCCCCAACAGCACCCGTAAAAATTGCTATTGGAGTGGGTATTGATGGGAAGTTATTAGAGGCTGATTTATCAGATCCGAATACTTGTCATTTTTTGGTGGGAGGAACAACAGGAAGCGGAAAAAGTGAATTTTTGAGATCCTTACTTCTCAGTTTAATCTATCGTCATTCTCCCCAACATCTCAAAATTGCCTTAGTTGACCCCAAGCGGGTAACATTTCCCGAATTTGAACAAATGTCATGGTTATATGCACCAGTTGTCAAAGATAGCGATCGCGCCGTAGAATTAATGCAGGAACTAGTTGCAGAAATGGAATCTCGTTATCAAAAATTTGAAAAAGCTAAATGTGCAGATTTAACCACCTATAATCAACGTTCCTCCCCAGCTTTACCGCGTATTGTCTGTATATTTGATGAATATGCCGATTTTATGGCAGAAAAAGAAATTCGCACCATATTAGAACAAAGTATCAAACGTTTAGGCGCAATGGCAAGAGCCGCAGGTATTCATCTAATTATTTCCACACAACGCCCAGAAGCCAGTATTGTCACCCCAATTATCCGTTCTAACCTACCTGGACGAGTCGCCCTACGTACCTCCAGCCAAGCAGATTCATGTATTATTCTGGGTGGACCTAAAGAAACAACAGCAGCCTATTTATTAGGCAAAGGTGATTTAGTTTACCAAGGTGGTTCGCACGGACAACGTCTTCAAAGCTTATTAGCACAAACTATTAAACTACCTTAAAAAAAAGATCCCCGACTTCTCTAAGAAGTCGGGGATCTAAATTTATTAGATAATATAAACGCTATATCATTGGGAAAGCGTCAGTAGAGGAATTAAAATGGGATATGTAATTGCAACCGCAAACATGAAAGGTGGAGTTGGTAAAACCACCATTACCGTGAATATAGCCACCTGTTTAGCCAAAAATCACGGAAAAAAGGTACTTGTTTTAGATTTAGATAGTCAAATCAGTGCCACACTGAGTTTAATGTCACCTGTTGATTTTGCCAAACGTCGCAAACAAAGAAAGACATTTAGATATTTACTAGATCAAATTATCAACCCTGAACCAGAGGCAAAATTTACAATTGGGGACATCATTCAACCTGAGATTTGTAACCTGACTGGATTAAACTTATTACCAGGAGACATAGATTTATATGATGAATTTTTGGTTTCAGAAATGCTGCATAATCAATCAGTAGCGTTAGGAGAACAGGATTTTGAAACCATCTGGAATCGCTTTGAAAGGGTCTTAATTAGAGATATTTTAGAACCTATCCGGAATGAATATGATTTTATTCTTTTAGATTGCGCTCCCGGTTATAATCTCTTGACTCGAAGTGCTTTAGCTACCAGTGATTTCTACATTCTTCCCGCTAGACCAGAACCCCTATCTGTAGTCGGAATCCAACTTTTAGAAAGACGCATTGGGCAATTAAAAGAAAGTCATGAACATGAAGCCAAAATAGATATTAAAATGTTGGGAATTGTCTTTAGTATGTCTAATGCCAATCTCCTGAATGGCAGATATTATAAACAGGTAATGCACCGAGTTATCGAAGATTTTGGAGTAGATAAAATCTGTAAAGCTCAAATCCCCGTTGATGTTAATGTTGCCAAAGCTGTTGATAGTTTTATGCCCGTTTCTTTACTAAGTCCAAATACAGCGGGTTCTAAGGCATTTATGCAGTTAACTCAGGAATTATTGCAGAAATTGTAAATTAACAATATAGCAGTAAGTAGGTTGGCGTTGAAAATTGTCGTTATGGCAAGGCAAAAGGCAAGAGGCAAGAGGCAAGAGTGAAGAGGGTTTAGGCGATTTTACATTTCTTTACACAGTTTGGTTTTATTGTGTTCACCTACTTATACACTCCTGAACTCCTGATAGCGCAGCGTGGCGTTAGCCATACTTCTAGCCCTCACAGATAACTTTTTCAGCAAGCCCTAAATAGTATTAATTTAGAGGGTGTTTGAAAAGTCACGATTGCTGTATCAAATGTTTTACCCCTCCCTAACCCTCCCCTTATAAAGGGGAGGGAACTGGATTTTCTTGTTTCTCCCCTTTGTAAGGGGGGTAACAATGTGATGAAAATTACGGGATACCACTTTTAAAACATCCTCTTAGAGATTGGATAAGGGGTAATAAGTAAAAATATTACCCATTACCAATTACCCATTACCCATTAAAATCTAAGCAGCGAAATTTGCAGCGACAAAATCCCAGTTCACCAAATTATCTAAGAAATTCTTGATGAATGCAGGACGGGCATTTTTGAAGTCAATGTAATATGCGTGTTCCCAAACGTCAATGGTTAACAGAGCTTTTTTACCGTGTGCGAGGGGGTTTTCGGCGTTGGGGGTTTTCATTACTTTCAGAGTACCACCATCATCAACCAACCAAGCCCAACCACTACCGAATTGAGTTGCAGCAGCGTTAGAAAATTCTTCTTTGAATTTGTCGAAACTACCAAAATCCTGATCAATTTTAGCAGCTAATGCGCCTGTAGGAGCGCCGCCACCTGCGGGTTTTAAGCAATTCCAAAAGAAGGAGTGATTCCAAACTTGAGCAGCATTGTTGAAGATTCCAGCTTTGGTAGAATCACCAAAAGCGATTTGAATTACTTCTTCCAAAGACTTGTTGGCTAATTCTGTGCTATCAACAAGCTTATTCAAATTATCTACATAAGCTTTATGATGCTTACCATAGTGATATTCAAAGGTTTCAGCCTTCATGCCATAGGATTCTAAAGCATCAGAAGCAAAAGGTAAAGCTGGTTGGGTAAATGCCATTTTGTGAAATCCTCTCTTTACTGTTTTCTAGTTGAAAGCTATTGCCATAGCTAGGCAAATTACAGGTTTCGTATTTAGTAAGCCCTACTTAATCCTGCAATACAAAACTTAACATTGTCATTCTACTACCAAAGTGGAAATTTCCACCAATTAGTTTATAAACAAAGCAAATTCCATCTATTTAGCTTAAACTCTTAACTTCTCTCTGTTGACTCTGCGCCTCTGCGTGAACAAAAAGCCCGGTTTAAAATATACAATTATTAACTCAGACTAATATCCACCTCAAGAAAGATGAATCTATCTGAAACTAGTTTAGGATGTAGTTCAAAGCACTAAAAATTAAAATGGTGAGTTAGTCGGCGCTCACCACTGTTTTGAAGTCCTTTGAGACTTCCAAATAAAAAAATGTCCCAAAACTGATGCAGAAATTCTCTCTCTGTGTACTCTGTGCCTCTGTGGTTCGTTTCTTAGGATAATTTATTTCTTGGAAGTCTCTTTAGGAATTTGGGCGCAGGCCCTGCGCCCCTACGTTCTGGTGATCTACCAATGGGATAGCCGCTGGTTGTAATGGCTAATGATTTGTGCTGCTACTTCAGAAGCAGTTAAACCGTCGGTTTGGAGTTCAATGGCATCAGCCGCTTTTTGCAAAGGGGAGACTTTCCGGGTGCTATCTTTGAAGTCGCGTTCAGCAATCTCCTGTTCTAGTTGTTCTAAACTCAAGATTGAACCTGTTTTTTGAAAGTCTTGCTGACGACGACGCGCTCGTTCACCGACGGAAGCGGTTAAGAAGATTTTAATTTCCGCATCTGGAAAGACGTGAGTGCCTATGTCTCGACCTTCTGCTACTAACCCCCCGCGTTGTCCCCAACTTTGCTGCTGTTTGACCAAGGCTTGACGCACTGCACTTTGGGCAGCGATCGCCGATACAAGAGATGTTACCTCAACAGTGCGAATTTTTTGAGTGACATCAATATCATTAATCTGGACTCTCACGGGAGTTTGCAAACTTTGACTGGGAGTGAGGTCAATTTTGCAGTGAGTGGCTAATTCCGCCACAGCACAATCATCATCAATAGCAATTCCCTGTTCCATGACTAACCAAGCGATCGCCCGGTACATAGCACCAGTATCTAAGTACACCAAACCTAATTCCTGTGCCACTTGACGAGCCACAGTAGATTTACCAGCACCAGCCGGACCATCAATAGCAATGATCGGTTGGCGGAGTCCATCATTGCCATCGCGCAGAATCGTATTATCAATTAACCTTGTAGAACCAAGACGAGCAGCGATCGCCAACATTCCTTCATCCTCAACTTTTTCTAAAAACATCAACGTATTCGGTTCAACCAATTCAATATATTCCAAGCTGATATTGCTAACTTTTGCGATTTCTTGCCGCGCCAATGCTATGAGTTCACCACTGTCACGAACGCCAGCCCGAAACGCCGCTTCAGCTTGCCGTAAACCTTTAAATAACACAGTTGCTTGCTCTTTTTCTGTAGCCGTCAAATATTGATTACGAGAACTTAAAGCCAAGCCGGACACATCCCGCACCGTAGGACAAGCAACAATTTCTACTGGCAAATTCAAATCAGCTACTAACCGTTTAATAATTGCCAATTGTTGACCATCCTTTTGTCCAAAGTAAGCTCGGTCAGGTTCTACCAAGTTTAAAAGCTTAGTGACAATAGTTGCCACACCAGTAAAATGACCTGGACGAAAATTACCACACAAGCTAGATATCATATCAGATGGAGGGATCACTTGTGTCACTTGAGTTTCTGCTATATTCTTCCCCGGTACACCAATTTCTTCCGGAGTTGGGGCAAAAATCACATCAACTCCCGCCTGTTCACAAAATTCTCGGTCTTGTGCCAAAGTGCGAGGATAGCATTGATAGTCCTCGTTGGGTCCAAATTGTAGGGGATTGACAAAAATACTCACAATTACCGTCGCATTTTCCTGTCTAGCCCGTTTAATCAAACTTAAATGCCCCTGATGTAAACCTCCCATAGTTGGCACTAAACCAACCGCTGTGGGATACCAACTGGTTTGTTCATCAAGTCCCAGATCATCTGGTAGCCTCAGATGGCTTTGCCAGCGACGACGATTTAAATAGCAGCGTAAAGCTACAACTGTTGTCAGCACACGCACAAAATACCCCTAGTTTCTATCCTTTCCCCCGTTAGTGTATATCCGATAGCGCAGCGTGGCGCAAAGGATAATTGGGAGATAAAATAGAAGAACCAGGGGTATTTAATCGTGAAAAGCGAAAACGGAGTCGGAACTAGGAAACGGGTTATTTTCCTAAAACCTCAAGACTAACTGGAGCAACACCACTGCTGATCATACCCAAGAGCCGAGCAGCGCCGGCGGAAAGGTCAATAATTCGACCCCGGATGAAAGGTCCTCGATCATTGATTCTGACAACAACAGAACGACCATTACGGGTGTTAGTGACACGGATTTTTGTTCCCATCGGTAAGCTACGATGAGCCGCAGTTAATCCTTCGGGATTATATCTTTCACCACTAGCGGTTTTATTGCCAGAACCATCATATCCATACCAAGAAGCCATCCCTTGGAAACTGAGATTGACATTACCGAAGGCAATCTTCCGGGGTAGACTAGCACTAGAAACTGATTTACTAGCGGGTAAGTTAGCAATTCTCTGAATGGGAGATGCGTTGCCGATGAGTCTCCGCAGTCTGTTAGTTGCTTGTAAGGCATCTTGGGCAAGATTTTCTGTGGTATCTGCTAATCTAGTACCTTCATTGACTTCTACCAGTTCTTGACCGTCAATGGTAATGGTGTAGCGATCCACTGACGGTTGTTTACGGAAGAAGCCTTTTTTATTGGCTTTATTGTTAATTACGGAATTATCCGCTGTTTTCCAACTGACAGTAATCTTGCTGGCATCTACATTGTTCTGGATCAGTTCGTTAATTCTAGCGGCAATCACACTAGCTTTCTGAATTGGATCATTGTCAATAGAGCTAACTTGTTTGTTAAAATTGATTGTATTACCAGCATTGCTAAAACTGGCAACTTTGGCTGTATTGGTAGCAACAAGAGAGTCAGGATTGATATTCTCATTATTGCCAATTACTCCAACTTTAGTTTTGTTGTTAGTAACTGGGGTAGAACCCAAAAAAGTCAGAACAGGAATGTCCCGAACATAAAGAGTAGCTGCTTGTAAACCTTTAATACTGTGAGGATAAATCCTAGTAATCACAGCATCCAAGGTGGGGTTTTCTGTTGGGGATTGGTATTCTCCTACTTTGACTGCATCACTGATAGATGATGCTTGCCTAGTTGGGGAACTTTCCTCACTGGTTTGAGTTCGACCAACTGAGGGTAAACCCAAAACGGCCAGAATTACGGCAACTGTAGTCCACAAATGTCTTTGATTCATGCGTCCGATTTTAAAGCGACTGTAGAACTTAAGTTTTTTGATTAGCGTGGGTTTCACCTTGTGAACAGTGACTCTCGCCGGAAACTTTAACCCGTTCCGCTTTCACTTTGTGTTTTGTAACTCGAATACATTAACATGAATTTTCGGACTTGGGGATCAGGGTTTTAGCGGAAGTCTGAAAGAAATGTCCAAATTTATAGTTGAGTTTGAGCTTGTAACCCGTGATTAATTCAGGACTTTGGCTATGTAACGTTTTTTTTAAGATTTTTATATTTTCTTCGGGAAACTTCATATTAAGCGATCGCCCAATTTGACAATTACTACCTAATATTTATTCTCAGTAGTTGTAAATTATGAAGTATCGAAAAATCATCCAGTTACTTGGTGTTTCGATGAAATTTTACTGCCAATAGTTGACTCTTCAAAAGATATCACCAGCCTAAACATAATCTAGACAAAGATTAAATTGTCAAAATACTTGGACTCTTTTCGCCCAGTACATGATTTTTTATCTACATTTTTAGTAAGTAAATATATTTAAAATGTCTACATAATTAGTTGCAATTAAAACAATTACTGTCAAGCAATAACAGTGATTTATTTCCAGTAAGTATTTATTCTTATCCCCAAATAAAAAATTAATGAGACCATAGAAAAATGGCATTAAACGCGCACAAATGCACTTATTGAGTATATAAAAATACATACTTACTTGTTGCTACGGAATAAAATCAGTAATCAATTTTATATCAAGCTATTAAACATACATATAATTCGGAAAATACAGAAATGTTATCATCAGCACTTTTAGGCATTTTCCAAAACTTGTATTCCCAGTATAAATCCCTGAAAGATAGTGTAGTCGCTAACTATAACTCCAACTCGCCAAAGTAAATTCAGCGTCTGGGGTTGCCTGAGTTTAATATAAATAGTCATCCTGCAATACCTTGTCCATTTTTTGTAGGTCGGGTTAAGCGACAGCGCAACCCGACGCATTTGTTGGGTTATGGCTATGGCTCCTACGTCGCCACGCAAGCTATCGCCACACTATGGCTAACGCCTCCCGTCAGGGATACGTGAACGTACCTCAATCCAACCTACAAATCAAGACTTTTTTCGATTTGAACAAGGTATTGATCCTGAAAACTAATTACAGCAGGAGTCAGGAGTCAGGAGTAAAACTGTTCGCTACAGTTAACCGTTTCCATGTCAGTTCTTTACCAACCTCATCCCATTTCCAACGTAATAAGTGGGCGGGTTGTTGGGCGGCAAATTTTGGTAAGTTGATAGCTTGCCTGGGTGCGTCTGTAGCGAGGCTAACGGCGGTTTCTAGGTCACAAATTCCCCATTTCACTAGATTTTGAACTCCAGTTAATAATGGTAGGGTTGTTCCTGATAAAGTGCCATCTTGTAATCTGGCTGTACCGTTGATAACTTCTATTTGTCGGGTATCCCAAGGATAGATGCCGTCAGGTAATCCTAATGGTGCAAGGGCATCACTGACAATAAATAACCTTTCACTGGCACGCAGAAGAATTTTTAAGATCATTGGGGTAACGTGCTGACCATCGGCAATGAAACCACAAAACACATCAGGATTGTTCATGGCTGCGCCTAATAAGCCCGGTTCACGGTGGTGTAGGGGTGGCATGGCGTTGAAGGCGTGGGTGATCATTGTAGCGCCTTGAGTAAAAGCTTGTTGGGCTTCTGTAGCTGTGGCTTGTGAATGTCCTAAGCTGACGGTGATTCCCAAAGAACCCAAATATGGGATGACTTTACCTGTGGTGTCTAATTCTGGTGCGAGAGTGATGACTTTGACAATATGGGCATAATCTCCTAAGACCCGTTTAACTTGATCTATGGTGAGGGGAAGAAGATATTCGGCTGGATGTGCGCCGCGTTTGTAGTAGTTTAAAAATGGACCTTCTAAATGGACTCCGAGAATTTGGGCGGAGGTTGGAGAATTGGGGGTATAATTGGCGAGAATGGCGAGCGATCGCTGAATATTTTCGATGGAGGTTGTCACTAGGGTGGGTAAATAACCGTCAACTCCTGCTTCCCACAGAAATGAAGAGATTTTTGGCAGCATAAAGGAATTGTCTGCTGTTAATTCCGGGAAGGCTAATCCTAGTCCACCATTGATTTGTAAATCCACACCACCTAAAGAAATCCAGTCTCCAGCTACATCTAAAATTTGTAAGTTTTGTGGTACAACTTTTTCCCATGCTGTGTTCATGGGCATAATTTCCTCAATTATGCCTGCTTGGTTAACCAAAATTCTTTGTAAATCTTGATAACCGGGTACTTTTGCGTTGATAATATCTACATTTGCCAGCATGGTATTTTTGTCAGTTGTTAGTTGTCAGTTGTTAGTTGTTCGTTGTCAGTTGTCAGTTGTCAGTTGTCAGTTGTCAGTTGTCAGTTGTTAGTTGTCAGTTGTCAGTTGTCAGTTGTTAGTTGTCAGTTGTTAGTTGTTAGTTGTTAGTTGTTAGTTGTCAGTTGTTAGTTGCACAAGAATATTTCTCCCCTTTTACTTCCCCAACTCCCCCAACTCCCCCAACTCCCCCAACTCCCCCAACTCCCCCAACTCCCCCAACTCCCCCAACTCCCCCA
>NZ_JAAVWA010000058.1:0-11859 GCF_017355725.1 Anabaena sp. 54 | reverse complement strand
GAGGCAAGAGTGAAGAGGGTTTAGGCGATTTTACATTTCTTTACACAGTTTGGTTTTATTGTGTTCACCTACTTAATCTGAATTTAGACGTTTAAAACAACCTGTTAGATTAAGCAACAGAGTAACCTAGCAACGGGATTAAATTCTATCAGGATTTATATTTAGTTCCCGCAATTTTGCTGCTAAACGTTCTGATTTTCTCGCTTCTTTTTCTGCGGTTTCTTCAGGTGTGGGAACTAACTCTCCTGCTGGGGTAAAATACCTTAACAGTCCTTGGTGAATTCCTAAATATAAACCTAACTGTTCACTCCATAAATGTCCTTTTTCATTGGGTTCTAAAGGTTGATATTTATATTGATATGGCATCAAGTAGTTACTTGTTGATTGTAGCATTAATTCAAGATTAATAATATAATAATGTATTAATCTTTAATCTTTTTGTTGGGTTGCGCTGTCGCTTAACCCAACCTACTTTAACTCACCACAACCTAAATCAGAAAATTCATTAACCACCACCAAAAACTTCGACGTTTGCAAATGCACAAACGGGTGAACCATGTCCTACAGAAATGGCTTGATTTGGTTCTCCTTTACCGCAGAAAGGTGTGCCGTAAATTTGCCAATTAGTGTTATTTCCAACTTGAATTAAACTATGCCAAAACTCTGGTGTGGTGGCACGATAGTTAGGATTACGCAGGGTTTTGGTAAGTTTGCCGTTTTCAATTAATTTGGCATATTCACAACCAAATTGAAATTTATAACGTTGATCATCTATTGACCAAGAACGGTTGGATTCCATGTAAATTCCCTGTTCTATTCCTGAGATAATTTCTTCAAAGGTGGCGTTTCCTGGTTCTAGATTTAAGTTAGCCATTCTGTCTATTGGGGGACGATTCCAAGAACAAGCTCGCGCACAAGCAACACCGGGTAAATCTGCTCTTGCTTGACTTTCTAAACTGCCTAAACCACGTTGTAAAATGCCTTTTTTAATTACATATTCTTTGCTGGCTACTGCACCAGTATCATCAAAACCATAACTGGCAAATTCACCTGATACTGTAGGATCAAAGGTGATATTCATCAGGGGTGAACCATATTCTAATTTACCAAAATCATCTTTGGTAACAAAGCTACCGCCGGCATAGTTGCGTTCGTCTCCTAAAATGCGGTCAATTTCTAAAGGATGTCCGATGCTTTCATGAATTTGTAGCATCATTTGATCTGGTGCTAAAACTAGGTTAGTTTGGGTATTTGGACATTCTTCTGCTGTTAATAATTCTAATGTTTGTTCACCAACTTTTTGAACTTGATGCCATAAGTTATCGTGTTTAAACAGTTCCCAACCTCCTTGATAAGAGTTGGCGTGAGCGCCGTTGTTGCTACGTTGTTGGACGATTGCACCGTCTTGAGCGATCGCCCCAAAATGATGACTAAGAGATAAAATATTTTGATATACTTCTGAACCGTTGCTACTGACAAACCAAGTTTCTTTTTGATCTGTGCCGACTGTAGCTGTGGTTTGCACGATTTTATCGCTAATTTTGAGTTGCTGACAAATCTGAATGAGTAAATCGTTGATTTCTCCGGGAGTAATAGCGTTAAATGGTTCTAAACATGGTGAGTTATATTCACCAATGACTTGAGGACGGGTATTTTCACTAATTGGATATATCCACCATTTACTAGCTGCAATTGCTTGTTTATAGGCGATTTCCGCAGCTTTTTGTAAACTGGAGATATGTAAGGAGTTGGTAGCGGCATAACCTAAACAACCATTAACGATGACTTCGATCATTGCTCCCATATTCAATGATTTACCGTTGCTTTGGGGTAAACCATCACGGACAGAATGATCTGTAGAAGTTGTTTTTACGGCTCTGATTCCTACCCAATCTGCGGGGATATTTAAATGAGCAATTGCTTTTTTTAGTTCAATCAACATAATTTTTAATTTTTAATGCCACTTTGCGATACTATGGGACTTTAGTGGTTTAATATTACACTTTATCGCCTGTTTTTGAATTTGTAGAAAAACTGTTCATGTCGGAATTATTAGCTAACACTGGAACTATTGCGGCGATCGCTACTGCTGTTGTCCCTCAACAGGGTAGTGTGGGTATTGTCCGGGTTTCCGGTGATCTGGCAATGGCGATCGCTCACAATCTATTTTACGCCCCAGGGCGACAAGTTTGGTCAAGTCATCAGATTCTTTATGGTTATATTCGTCAACCCCAAACTAAGCAAATTATTGATGAGGCTTTATTATTAATAATGAAAGCCCCCCGTTCTTTTACCCGTGAAGATGTGGTAGAATTCCATTGTCATGGGGGAATTATGGCGGTACAACAAGTATTACAACTATGTTTGGAAAATGGCGCAAGATTAGCTCAACCGGGAGAATTTACATTAAGAGCGTTTTTAAATGGTAGATTAGACTTAACCCAAGCGGAAAGTATCGCCGATTTGGTGGGAGCAAAATCACCTCAAGCTGCTCAAACGGCTCTAGCTGGATTACAAGGTAAATTAGCCCAACCTATCCGCAAATTACGGGCTAATTGTTTAGATATTTTGGCAGAAATCGAAGCCAGAATTGATTTTGAGGAGGATTTACCACCTTTAGATCAGCAGAGAATTATTGCAGATATTGAGCAAGTGACAGCGGAAATTAGCAAATTATTAGCCACAAAAGACAAAGGTGAATTATTACGAACTGGTTTAAAAGTGGCGATAGTTGGGCGACCAAACGTGGGAAAATCGAGTTTATTAAATGCTTGGAGTCAGAGCGATCGCGCTATTGTCACCGACTTACCAGGAACAACCCGCGATGTGATAGAATCACAGTTAGTTGTGGGCGGCATTCCTGTCCAAGTGCTAGATACAGCCGGGATTCGGGAAACAGCAGATCAAGTTGAAAAAATCGGTGTAGAGCGATCGCATCGTGCCGCTAATGACGCTGATTTGGTATTATTTACCATAGATGCAGCCGCAGGTTGGACACCCGCAGATCAAGAAATTTATGAACAGGTAAAACACCGTCCGGTAATTTTAGTCATTAATAAAATTGACCTAATTTCAACAGCAGAACAAGAAACTTTACAATCTAAAATCCAAAATCCAAAATCCAAAATCGTCACAGCCGCAGCCATAAATCAAGGAATTGATAATTTAGAAACAGCGATTTTAGAAATAGTTCAACAGGGAAAAGTTCAAGCCGCTGATCTAGATTTAGCAATTAATCAACGACAAGCAGCAGCTTTAACAAAAGCAAAGATTGACTTAGCACAAGTGCAAATGACAATCACCGATAAATTACCCTTAGATTTTTGGACAATTGACTTAAGAGGAGCAATTCAAGCATTAGGAGAAATCACCGGAGAAGAAGTCACAGAATCAGTTTTAGATCGGATTTTCAGTAGATTCTGTATTGGCAAATAAAATAAGTTATTCCATTTCCTAGTCTAATGAGGTACAAAATTATCTGCGTTCATCTGCGTTCATCTGCGTTTAATTCTGACTTCTTGTACCTCACTTGCATGAGAATTGCTGTAAACTCTCAAAATGACAGCATTTTAGGCAGCAATGATTTCTTTGATGATGACATAAGGTTCAACAATCAGAGCATTAAATCGCTTCTCACGGTTGAGATTCCATTCTCCCACCTGATCTATTGTCGGTTTGGCTAATAATTGTTCATCTATCCAATGTTGCACTGAAAGAATATTATCACTAGCGATCGCTTCTCCCACATCTAATAAATCCAAATTCTCCGCTACCAAAATCACCGCATCTTTTTGGACATGGGGAATTAACCACTCCCATTCGGCTTCATCAAGATTTTGCTGTAATTTTTCCCGTAACTCCGACATAATTCCCCACTTTTTTAGTTATTAGTTTCATTTTACCTGATCAGCAAGCCCTAGTTTAGTGCAGGGATATACCTATAAGATGCGAAACTATGTAAATAAATATTACAAAATATACGGTAGTAATTTACTTTTTGCCCGTAAGTTGGTAGATAAAATAGTTAAGAATAAATTTCAAAAAAGTTAAAGGGAGCTTAAATTATGGACACAACTCATAACAACACTCCCACAGGTAACAACACTCCCACAGGAGACAATCCTGACAATAATAAAACTAATCCCAACGATGAGGAAAGTGAAAACTGTCACCATAAACTAGTGTGGTCTTGTGATCCAAACAGTTATCCTCGTTGCACTGCTCAATGGGTACTGGAGTGCGAGCTAATCTGTCATTTACCTGAGTCCGACCTCAGAGAATAACCTGCAAATATTGATTAAAACCCTTATGGGGTAGGTATACTTCGACCCTTCGACAGGCTCAGGGCATCGCAGGCTCAATACAGGTCTTGTCTGCCCCGTAAAAAATTTTACCTTCCCAAATCGTGCATGGCATTAATTGCGTTCGCACACCTTTGAGTAACCCTTTCCAATTCCTCTTTCTTAGTAGAAATGGGAGCATCAATTAACTTCCCAATTCTCAGAGTCAAAGGTTCAGAAACCAATTTTTTAGAAGTCATGAATTTTATTTAAACAGTCAGTGGCATCATAACATTAGATATGTGGTATTTATTATAATCTTCAATATACATTAGCAGACATTTAGCAACATATTCTGCTAATTTAACGGGTACAGCATTACCAATCATCTGTTCTAAATCTGTTTTTGAACCTGCAAAAATAAAATTATCAGGGAAAGTTTGAAGATAACTTCTTTCACGAGTAGTTAATGGACGCAAATCTGGTGTTAATGGTGCAACATCTCCGGGGTGTTGTTGATAAGTTTTAGGTATTGGTCTATTCACACCTCGAATAGTTGGACTTGGTTCATCAATACTGAAAATCGCTCTTCTTTGATAACTTCTAGGATGACGATAATAATATTCAAGTCCTAAACTATTTCCTAAATAATCTCTAATAGTTGTCGGTTTTTTAGATAAATTAGCTTCTAGGTAAGTTTTTAAATTATCATCTTTACCACCAAGTTCTCCTATACAGAAAAATCTCTTCCTCTTTTGTGGTACACCACATAAACTAGCATCTAATACCTTTTCTGTTAAACCATAACCAGCAGATTTAAGAATTTGCTTAAACTCTTGATACTTGTGAGATTTTCTAAACAATTCTACATTTTCTAAAACAAACCATTGACTAGAAACACTAGCTACTATTTCAGCAAATGTAATACTTAAATCTCCTCTCCCTAAATCTTCATTACGCTTACCAGCACTAGAAAAATCTTGACACGGTGGACCACCAATAATTACATCTGGTAATAATTCTTTAAATATTAAATAATTATTATTTACCTGACTCAAATCATATTCAAAAATTGGATGATTAAAGTTTTGCTGATAAACATTTATAGCAGATTTCCAGTTTTCAAAAGCAGCAACAATCTCAAATCCACTATTCTGAAATCCTAGTGATAATCCACCACAACCGGAAAATACATCTATGACTTTTAAAGGAGATGATTTCATTTGTATATTCATTAAATTTCTTTTAGTCTATCATCAAAAATTTCTGGATTGCTGAAAATAATAGCATCAAATCTTCTTTCAGGACTTAAAAAGTTTTGTCCTCCTCCTAAAATGATATTTTTAATTTCTTCTTTGGTAATCCTGGGTTTAACTAAATTATCACAAGTCATATAAGGACGAGTATTAGAACCACTTAAAGCAAAGGCTTTATCATTCTTAGTGTTATAGGTTAATGTATCAATAACTAATTTATGATTTATCTTACCAACAAGAGCAAATTCATATAACATTTTTGCCAACCAGACCACAGAACGCATAGGTCTTTGGATGGTTTCTTCTGATTTAGCTAATCTTTTAGTTATATCAAAGAAAAGCCGGGTAAAACCAAAGTTACTCCAGACAAAAATATCTAAACAGTTTTGATAAAGTTTGGAAGTCTTACCTACCGTTTTCCATATTGGTTGCATGACTAATGGAGATTGAATTGCTATATTCTCACTTATTAAAGTATCTAAACTATCTACAATTTGAGGAATAAAAGGCAATACCTGACGGATACTTGACCAATCTTCAATTTGACTACATACAGGTTGAAGATAATTGAGTAATTTATCTCTTGAATTTTCAAATTCATGAGCAATACTCAAAGCAAGATAGACAATAGTATCTGGTCTGGTAACAATTTCACAGCCGTATTGATGATCTGGTAACCGATAAGTGGAATTATCAGGTAATGCAGTTAATTTAATTTCTATACTTCGTAAACAAGCATTATCTCTACTAAGATCATGGGTTACTAAATCAACTCGCGGTAATTTACCAACAACTATTTTTCTATAAGGTACATAGTCACTTTCAAAGGAGAAGAATAAATGATCAGAAAGAGGAGTAATACCAAATATTTGAGAAATATCTATTTCTTGATACTGAATTTTTAGCTGCTTGTCCAAGGTTAAATAATTGAGTTTTAAACCTTTCTGATACATATAACAAGCTAAGGATGCAGGAAAAGAATTATTAAATTGATTCTTTCCCCAACTTTCTCTTTGAGAAAAATCTCTATTAGAATGATTTAATCCAAATAAACCTACTTGTAAATTTTCTGGTTGCATTAGGCTGAATTTGATAATTAACTTACATAAAAACGCATTTATTATTTATGCTGAAAACTCTTGTGGGGTAGACATCTTGCCTACCCTATAATAAATTTTACCTGCCCAAATCGTGCATTTCATTAATTGCCTTCGCACACATTTGAGTAACTCTTTCCAACTCTTCCTTATTAGTAGAACTGGGAGCATCAATTAACTGACCAATTCTAATAGTCAAAGGTACAGAACGGGGTAGAGAAGAACCCGGTTGTAAAATCTGCTCACTTCCCCATAAACTTACCGGTAAAAAAGGAGCTTTGGCCTTAGCTGCGAGGAGGGCTGCACCTCTTTTCGGGTCATGAATGCGACCATCATTCGTGCGTGTACCTTCTAAAAACACACCCACAGCCCAACCATTTGCTAAATACTCTAAAGCAGAACGAATTGCATTGCGGTCAGCACTGCCACGACTGACAGGATACGCGCCGTATAATTTAATTGCTTGTGCTAAAACAGGAACTTTAAATAATTCTTCCTTAGCCATGTACGCGACGGGACGACGGACACAACTAGAAACTATGGGAGGGTCAAAATAACTAGCATGATTACTAACGACTATGACAGCACCAGATTGGGGGACATTTTCTGCGCCATAAATCTTGCCCCGAAAGTATGCGTGTAATACGGGACTAACCACCGACCACTTAAAGGCGTGATACAGTGCCAAACTAATTAAGGGTTCACGAGTTCTAGTCACAGAAGATAGTATAAATAAAATAGAATACAAAAGTCAGAATTCAGGAGTCAGAACTCATTTTAACCGCTAACTCCTAAATCTAACTGCTTATTTTTCCTAGATTAGTTGCCTAATGTTAAAGCCTGTTGTCCTTGAGGTGAAGTAGCATAACCTAGAAATGCTTGCACTCCGGCACTAGCAGGGTCTTTATAGACATAATACAGCGATCGCTTATAGGGATAACTAGCCGCCTCTGGAGTCAAGCCTTCAATAGCCACGACTCGCGCGGTTTGCTGATTAGCAACTTGAGCAAAAGTCGCATAGCCGATACCATCTGTTTTCAAAGCTTGAACTAAGGGAGTGGTCGCATCTTGGGGTAAGGTCGTAATGTTGGGTGTAGTCCCGAAATTAGCTCCTTTTAAGACTAATTCTTTAAAAGTTTGATGTGTGCCACTAATGGCTGGACGATTAATGACGCGGATAGTCGCAGATAGACCACCCACTGCTGACCAATTATTAATTTTTCCCTGAAATATATCTGCAATTTGACTACTGGTTAATCCTCTATTAAAGGGATTTGCCTTACCGACAATCACAGCGATCGCATCTTGTGTTATGGTGACAGACTTCAATTTCTGACCTTGCTCCTGTGCTGTCAAAGGTCTAGAAGCCGCCGCAATATCCACTTTACCAGCCAATAGATCCTGAATTCCCTTATCAGTCCCATTCCCCACAGCCTCTACCTTCGTACCAGGAAACTGTTTCTCAAACCCCTTCCTGAGATTTTGGTTAATTGTCACCATACTCGTAGAACCGTCTATCTTTACAGTCGTACCACTGGCTACTGTCGTTGGTAACGGGAAAGCCGCAGAAGTGGGAGTAGTGGGAGTAGTTGTCTCACCAGCAGGGGAATTACTTTCTGGCTGCGTAGCTGTCGGATTTGGGGCAGGATTACGCATAAAAAACCACCAGTAACCACCACCCAAAAGCCCTGAAAATAGCAAAATAAACACAATAGGAGGTGGACCGCTTCTCTGACTCATAAATTCCTAATTATTCTGGTAATTGTTTAGATTGGGAATCTTGTAATCTTTGCAAACGACGAGCAACTTCGTCATCTAATGTCATACTTTCAATCTCAGCTTGCATTTTTTCGGCAGGATTTTCCGATAATTCCGCCAAAGCTTCCGTCTGTAAATTTCGACGTTCCACAGCCCCCTTAGCCTTTTCAAAATCACTCTTAGCAGAGCCAATATCAAACTCATTATTGACCTTAGCAATCATCGCCAGAGCTTCATTCACCTCTGACATATCCTTCATATTTTGCATATCCGCTTTGTAGCTTTCTAACTTCATGCGCTCACGGTTCAGCTTATCCTTAGAAGCCTTGACCGCCGTTTCCGCCTGTTTCACCATTTCCGCTAGTTTAGGCAAGATTTGCTCCGTTTGAATCGCCTTACTCATAGCCATTCGCGCACCTTCTTCATTACCACCTTTTTGAGCAACCATAGCTTGCTGCTCTAAGGTATTAAATTCTTTAATTTTTGCCTCATATTTATTCTTGGCAGTTTTATAAGCCCCTTCCTGAGCCGCAACCGCAACCGCCAATTTCTGAACAGCTTCCTGCATTGACTGAAGAGACTCTTCAGCAACTGCCACAGCCACCTTACCACCAGACTCTACAGGCATTCCCCATAACCAGTTCCAAGTTCCAACTATGGTTCTTCCTGCCCTTTCACCCATTATCCAGTAGACAGCTTTTTTCATAACCGAAAGTTATTTTAGTGAGAGTGGTTATGGTAATATTTTTACTCTAATATAGGCATACATAGCAATTGTTTGTCAATTTCTTTAAGTATATCTAGGAATCCTCAATGATTTCTGAGCAATATTTAAGTAGCGTAGGGTAGTCAATATCTACCAAAATCCGTCTAAAGTAGGCAAAAACCAAATATAGCGGTATGTACTTAAATGAAATACATCATAAGTCCCCTCCTTGCTTGCGGGGAGGGGGTTGGGGTTCTTGTATTTCACTCAGCTAAGAACTGCTATATATACATCCGGTTTGATGCAAAATATCCGTAGGGTGTGTTAGCGGTAGCTTAACGCACCAAATTCTTGAGCAGGGAAAGATGATCAAATATCTCTAACTTGTGAATAAATAACAAACAACAACAAGAGAAAAAATGCACAAAAAATACTCGATTAATTTTTAAGGAATGCTGATGATGACACTTGCACAAATTCAAAATCAAATCAAAAGCCAAGCCGCTAAAATCGCTGAACAGCAACAAGAATTATTGGACGCTCAAAAAGAATTATCTTTACTTTTAGAGAAGAAAAAAATTATGGAAGAACTAGCCAATGAAAAACTGAAAGAAGCAGCACAGCTATTAAGAGAAGCCCAAACTGATTTAGAGTGTACAACTGAGGAGATTTTAGAAATTACTAAATCAAAAATGATTAGCCCTGAATTAGAAGATCAACTTGATTTAGAACAAAATGGCAAAAATAGTTTAATTGTGGGAACTTTAGGATCTTTAGAATCCGTCGAAATTGATCTAGGTAAATCCGAACTTAGCCTACAAGAAGGTAAACAAGAATTAGTCAATGCCTTAACTGAAAAGATAGATGAGTTTGAATTTGCTTTATCCTGTTTACCTGTAGAAGAAAGAGATTGTGCTAGAGTTAAGCTACAAACTGTAATTGGTAATTTTGTAAATCAGTGATGAAGAGTTCACCGAGTCAGAATCAATCAGTCTGACTTCTTCTTTCTTTCTCCTAACTCCTACTTTTCTTAATTTATGAATATTATTGAAACCCTCAAAGCCGATTATGCTAGATTTCCTGAAAATCAAACTTACAGCATTTATGCCGACAATGTTTATTTTCAAGATGCTGTTTTCAAGTTTCGGGGAATTGAACTTTATAAATGGATGATTAAATTCATTCAAACTTTTTTCTTCAATCTGAAACTAGATTTACATAACATCCAATCTCAGTCAGAAATTATTAAAACTGAATGGACAATGAGTTGGAATTCCCCATTACCCTGGAAACCCTATATTTCTGTTTCTGGCTGGAGTGAATTACGTCTGAATGCCGAGGGTTTAATTGTTTCCCATATTGATTATTGGCACTGTTCTCGCTTAGATGTAATTAAGCAACATTTCATTTCTGGGAAAAAACCATCATAATGTAAATAAATGTAAATAAAATCCAGGCATAAGGAATAATTGATGCGAGTAATTTTAATGACAGGGAAAGGTGGCGTGGGTAAAACCTCCGTTGCCGCAGCCACTGGACTCCGTTGTGCGGAACTCGGCTATCGGACATTAGTTTTAAGTACAGACCCCGCCCATTCCCTTGCAGATAGCTTTGACGTAGAATTAGGACATGATGCCCGTCTCGTTCGTCCTAACTTGTGGGGGGCAGAATTAGATGCCCTGCAAGAATTAGAAGGTAATTGGGGGGCTGTGAAACGCTACATTACCCAAGTTTTACAAGCCAGAGGTTTGGACGGCATACAAGCGCAAGAGTTAGCAATCTTACCGGGTATGGACGAAATTTTCGGACTGGTGAGAATGAAACGTCATTATGATGACGGAGAATATGATGTTTTAATTATTGACTCTGCCCCTACTGGTACAGCATTACGGCTGTTAAGCTTGCCTGAAGTTGGCGGTTGGTATATGCGTCGTTTCTACAAACCGTTTCAAAATATTTCCGTTGCCCTCAGACCACTGGTAGAACCTTTTTTCAAACCTATTGCTGGTTTTTCTTTACCAGATAAGGAGGTAATGGACGCACCCTATGAGTTTTATGAGCAGATTGAAGCTTTGGAAAAGGTCTTAACTGACAATACTCAAACTTCTGTGCGTCTAGTCACCAATCCCGAAAAGATGGTAATTAAAGAATCTCTTCGCGCTCATGCCTATTTGAGTTTGTATAATGTAGCGACAGATTTAGTAATTGCTAACCGGATTATTCCTCAAGAGGTTACAGATCCATTTTTCCAACGCTGGAAGGAAAATCAAGAACAATACCGTCAAGAAATTCATGATAATTTCTTACCTTTGCCAGTGAAAGAAGTACCTCTATACTCTGAAGAATTGTGTGGTTTGGCAGCTTTGGAAAGATTGAAAGAAACTCTCTACAAAGATGAAGATCCAACTCAAGTTTATTATAAAGAAACTACTCTCAGAGTTGTCCAAGAGAATAACCAATACAGCTTAGAACTCTATTTACCGAATATTCCCAAAAGCCAAGTGCAATTAAGTAAAACTGGAGATGAGTTAAATATTACTATTGGCAATCATCGCCGTAATTTAGTATTACCTCAAGCTTTAGCTGCACTGCAACCAGCAGGAGCAAAAATGGAAGATGATTATCTGAAAATTCGCTTCGCTGAATAGAAACTGGGGCGGGGAAACCCAGCCCATACTTAGAGGGTGTTTGAAAAGTTTTTAATGTATAAACAAACCCCTCTGGTAAACCTCTCCAGTATTAAATGTTATTCCTTTTCCCTC
>NZ_JAAVWA010000009.1:0-143474 GCF_017355725.1 Anabaena sp. 54 | reverse complement strand
ATCTGAGGGTTTAGAATCTGAGGGTTTAGAATCTGAGGGTTTAGAATCTGAGGGTTTAGAATTTGAGGGTTTAGAATCTGAGGGTTTAGAATCACCAGACGGTATTTTTGCAAAACTCACCCCACTACCACCAATTAAGGGGCGATTTCCTCTAGCCTTATAATATAAAATCTCCATGATTAGGCCATTAGTATTACCTGTCAGGGATTTATTAGGTTTTTTTGTTTCTTCATACAGTCCAGCGTAGAAGCCACCACCTTTAGGATCACGTAAATCCTTAACCGCATCAAAAACCTTTTGAGCATAAGCATTACCTGGGTAAAGATAGCGCCAACCAAAGGCAGCTTTAGTGCTAATACTCCGCAACTCTGTATAGGGCTTATTTTTCTCCGTAATTGTCGCCCAAGCAACTCCATTGGAGTATATAGTATTGTAGAGAAAATAAGGAGGTTGATCAATATTGTCTTCAGAAACAGCAGTTAGTTGTCCCGTAGATTCAAAGCGTCGCTTTTGTACTTCTAAAACATCAGCAGCATATTTTTTTAAATAACCTTCTAAGCCAAATTCAATGCCATCAAGAATGTAGGATTCACCAACTACATAATTATTAGCATTAGTGCTTTGAAAATCACGGGTATCAACAGGAATTTTCACCCCATTAATATCTACAAGTTTGAAAGGCTCTAAAGCCGCTGCTTTGGGTGCTTTAAATCCCCATAGTTCATAACCCCTAACAGCATATTCCTCATAACCAAGTCGCCCTTCTTGTACCAACAATGTTTTACCATTAGGTAAGACAAGCGCTCCGTAAAGTTGGTCATCTTTCAGTGATCTTGCTAACTGCCACTTACTGAGAACTCCCTTCAGCCAATTTTTATATTGAGGATGACAAGTACCAATAATATGAAAAGCAGCCAATATACGACCAATATCCAAAGCTGACCAACCCAGCCCCTTTTCTACAGGTTTATTACCATAATCAGTCATTTTTCCATTAGCAGCATTGTATACCTTATTCGGTAAAGCGTTTTCAAATAAACTAAGGTTAGCAAAATTGGTAAGAAATTTATTAAAGCGCGAATCAAATTCCGACTGGTTAATCAAATTCATCCACCGCGCTGCATTCAAAGCCATTAGGTAATTACCAATGTCCCAGAGAGTACCAGAAGGATAACCACCAGTAGAATTAGTAAACCCTGTATTTGCTTGGTAGTTATTGACAAAATATTGCCAAGCTGCACGAGCGTAAATCTGTTCCTCCGGTGTCAGAGGCGCTGAAATTTGACTACAGCCATTAGGAGTAGAATTTTGTGCTAAAGATACTGTAGGCACACAGAACAGAAATTGCAGAAATGCTCCACTTAGGAACAATGCAATCCATCTTAATAGTTTGTAGTGACGGTGTTGCTGTATCATTTATAAATAAAATTTGAGAACCATTCAGGGAGGACTAGAGTGCTAGAGAAGAGAGAATCACTTCGCTATAGTTAGAAATGACACCAAAAATCTGATACATTAAATAACAACTCTACTTTAGCAAGCTACAGGAATCCTCAATGATGTCTAAAAAATATCAAGGACTATAGGCTGGCTATGGACAACCATGGGAGTTCAAATCAAAAATCAAATACGTGACTCTTATAAAAACAAACAACCGCTAATTGACTAATTTAAATTTTATTTTTGGTAGCAAAATGAATTCAGCGTCCTCTAGTTATGATTCAGCGAATTTTTCCGGTAATAGCCGTTCAACACTGAAAAAAAGAACCCTACTTTTTCGGTACTTAGCGGAAATCAACTTAATTTTTGGTGCTTGGTATTTACAATGGCGGATAACTCATTCTATCAACTTTGATGCTCTATGGCTGTCTATTCCTTTATTGCTGGCGGAAATTTACAGCTATTTCGGAGGAGTTATGTTTGTCATCGGATTATGGCGGCCTATAGTCCGACAGGTTAAGTCTCTTAATCAGTTAAGTCCACCTCTCCCTACCTGTGATTGGGCAAATGTAGATGTGTTTATAACCTGCTATAATGAACCCTCAGAAATGGTGGAAGAAACTGCTAGAGCAGCTTTAGCAATAGATTATCCAACCACAAAGCTGCGTGTATATGTATTAGATGATGGTAATTCTGAACAAATGCGAGCCATGTCAGAGAGATTAGCTCTGGAGGATTTACAATCACCATTATTACAACAGGAAGCTAATCGAATTGACGCGGAATTATCTACTTTAAATCAACGAATTGAGCAACTAGAAAATCTAGCACCTGAAGTAAAAGCCGCTGAAGAATGGCTGCAAAAATCATCTTTAAATACCTTAAATACCTTAAATACTTCAAATACTTTCGAGGATATTCCTGCTAGATTTGTCCACAGCTTACAACAGTTTATTCTCTGGTTAAATCCTCAATATCAAAATAGTTATTATGTCAATAAATCAACTATATGTGAACATCTCAATCATGAACGTAGCGCATTAGAATTAGCAATTCGTCAAAAAGAATTAGAACTTGTGCAACTGGTTAGGTTGCGGTATATTGCTCGTCCTAAACAACCAGGAGTACCTCATCATGCTAAAGCAGGTAATCTCAATTACGCCATTTTTTCTGGAGAGACCGCAGGAGATTTTATTCTTACTTTAGATGCAGATCATGTTCCTAAACCAGCATTTTTAAAGCGAGTTTTGCCATATTTCTATACCTATAATTTGTATTCAGGAAAATATGAACCAAACCGCATTGCATTTGTGCAAACTCCCCAAGATTTTTATAATATTCCTCCTGGAGACCCCTTTGGACATCGAGCCAATTTATTTTATGGACCCATTCAACAGGGTAAAGATGGCATGAATTCAGCTTTCTACACAGGTACAAATGCAGTCCTAAGAAGAGAAGCATTAGTTAGTGTGGGTTTACAATATTTTGCAGATGAATTTGTCAAAGATGGCAAAAAATTAGATGAATTTGAATTAATTGGTGGTGTTTCTAGTAATAGTATTACCGAAGATATGAATACAGCCATGCGGTTGCATAGTTCTGGTTGGAAATCAATTTATCATCATGAATTATTAGCAGAAGGACTTGCTCCTGATGATTTAAGTTCTACCCTCAAACAGCGAATGCGCTGGTCTCAAGGCACAATTCAAGTGTTAATGAGAGAAAATCCTCTCACCAAACCAGGACTGACATTTTGGCAACGATTACACTATTTTAAGACAACATATAGTTATTTTTCTGGGTTTGCAACTTTGATTTTCATTGCTTGTCCCATTATCTATTTTTTTACGGGAACTATCCCCGTGGAAACTTATGGCTTTGATTTTACTATCCATTTTCTTCCAGCTTTTATAATTAATAGGTTGACTTTTTTAGCCGCTGGTTGGGGAATTAATGCTGCGGAATTATGGCGTTCAGAACAATATTCTATCTCTTTATTTCCCCTATTCATTCAATCTGCATGGAGTGTATTAACCGGACAACCTATTAAATTTCAGGTTACACCTAAGCAGCGACAATCAGGAATTTATCTCCAGCTAATCTGGCCACAACTAACTGTGTTTATTTTGATGATTTTAGGTATAACATGGAGTATATATCGTTTCGCTATTGGTCAGTTAGAAACTCCTTGGGTTTATTTGATCAACACATTATGGGGTATATATATTTTATCTCTACTTTGGGCAATTATCAGCGCTGCTGTTTGGCAACCGCAGGACTTACACAAAACAGAAGTAAAGTAGAGGTAATTCATGAATTACTTCTAAGAGGGTGTTTCAAACGTATTGTATAGAACCACAAAACTTAACCCCCTAACCCCGTGGGGAGAGGTTTGGAAACTGGTTATATCGGGCTTTTCTTGTTTAGATCTATTCTTGACTTTTTTTGAACTCGTATAATCTCAAAAATGAAAGTTCTTCTTGCTTATAAATCTATTTTTTAAAGTTCTACAAAATGCCTTAAATAGTAGTAGAATTTTAAATAGATATGACGATTTTCAATAGCAAATTTACAAACTAACACAGAAAGGAAGATAATTTATGACTTCTAAAATTCACGTCTTTGAACCATCAGGAATTTTAAACGCCACCTCCGGTAACGAATTACGTCGTCAAATTACTGATATCCTTAATAATGGATTTAATATGCTATTGATTGATATGTCAAAGGTGAGTTTTATTGATAGTTCTGGTTTAGGTGCTTTAGTAGGAGCAATGCAAGGTGTTAGAAATGCTAAAGGAGAACTATTTGTATGTTCCATTAATGAGCAAGTCAAAATGTTATTTGAATTAACAAAAATTGATCGAGTTTTGAACATATTAAGTAATAGAGAAGAGTTTGACAGCAAAGTATTAGAACTAGCAAATCGCCAAAAACTTTTCAAACAACCTTGATAAAAGTTTACATCTTAGGAATTTTGATATCCACTAAAATTAACTCGTAGTAAAGACAAATCATCATCAAAATTTTCGTTCCCGCTGATATTTATAATCTCAGGTAAGAGTTGATTAATATGATTGTTATTTGTCTGATTATGGGTGAGCAATAAATTAACGAAAGAGTCGAAACCCCAAATTTGTCCCTCTGGTTGTAGCAATTCGTAAGCACCATCACTAAAAATATATAAAGTGCTGTTTTCTGCAACTTCCAAAATAGCAGTTTCAAAACTGATATCTCGTAAAAAGCCAATAGGTAAATCTAGAGATTCTAGTTTTATAACCTCAATGCTGGAGGGGGCATTTCCAAATATTAATACAGCCGGTGGATGTCCAGCATTGCCATAAACTAGCTGATGATTAACACGATTAAAAACACAGTACAAAATGGTAAAGTATTTATCGCCATGTTTACTCATTTGAAAAGTCTCATTGAGTGCCTTGAGAACTTCTGCTGGTTGACAAAAATTAGTATTTGGTAGAGACTGCGATCGCAAGATATTCAATACAGATACAGATAACAAAGCCGAGCCTACACCATGACCAGAGACATCTAATAGATAAATTGCCAAATGCTCATCGTCAATCCAATAGTAATCAAAACAATCCCCTCCCAACTGTGCTGAAGGTACAAATAAAGATTCTATTGTCACTGATCCTATAATCGGTAATGGTAAAAGCGATCGCACATAATCAGCAGCTTCAGCTAGTTCGGTTTCTAAAACCTGCTTTTGATGCTGCAAATCTCGATTTAACTGCTCTAAAATTTGCTTTTGATGCTGCAAATCTCGACTTAATTGATGTAGCCTTAATCCTGCTCTTACCCGTGCTTTTAATTCATTCATCTCAATGGGTTTAGAAATAAATTCATCTGCTCCTGCATCCAATCCTCTAACACGATCATCTTCCTCTCCTAAAGAAGCTCCTTTTGCAGTCAGAAGAATAAAAAAAGTTGTAGCTAATTCCGGATCTGACTTAATCAGACGACACACTTGTAAACCATCTATCCCAGACATTACCCAATCACAGATAATGAGAGCGGGACATAATTTTTTTGCTTCTATTATTCCTTCTTCGCCATTAGCCGCTATGGTAACATCATAGCCCTGGGTTTTCAGAGTTTTTTTCAAAACCATTCGTAAGATAGGATCATCATCAATGACGAGGATTTTAAACATTTTGACCATGAAACAGTTTGAATAATTACTTATTAATTACTCTACATTAAATCTTGTCTAAGGATTTACATTTTTCTTTTTCACATTCTATGGATTGACCAATGAATCATAAAATCTACCTAAAAACCAATACAGATATTAATGCTACAAGTGAAGTTTTATCCTGGCTGGAGCAAATCAACCAGCCCCCATTTAATAATCAAAAAATTTGGTGGGAATTACAAACACTTCTAGTCGAAGGATTTATTAATGTTGTAGAACACGCCCACAAAAAATTACCCAGAGAAACTCCGATTGAATTAGAAGTTATTAGACTCGAAGAAGATATAGAAATTCGGATATGGTCTTTGGGAGAACCTTTTGAGTTAGAAAAGCAATTGCAAATAACTTCAGCATTAGAGGATAATGATCAAGAAAGAGGACGGGGATTGCAAATAATGTCCTCCATTGCTGACAAACTGTCTTATAAACTAACAGATGACAATCGTTATTGTTTATTTATCAGTAAACATTATTGTTAGAATATGAAATTTATTTTGCAATTAGGATACAGTTTAGCAGAATCAGCACAAGGTTATGGTTACATGACAGAAGCCTTGTCTATTTCCACTAAGTATGTTTTTCAAGAATTAAATCTGCACCGCATTATGGCTAATTATATGCCCCATAATCGCCGCAGTGGTAATGTTCTTAAAAGGGCTGGTTTTGTAGTTGAAGGATATGCTAGAGATTATTTAATGATTAATGCTAAATGGGAAGATCATATTTTTACAAGTTTGACAAATTCCCAGTGGCGATCAGATTTATAATATTATAATACCTCAGATCCCCGACTTCTTGGACAAGTCAGGGATCTGAAGATAATTATGGAGAAATAAATTATGTCAATATATAATAATCGCGTGGCTATTTTGGCGACAATGCACAATAAAGAAAAAGTAATTTCTCCTTTATTGAAAGAACATTTAGGAATTAATTTGATAGTTCCTCAAGGCTTAAATACTGATGTTTTTGGAACTTTTACTAGAGAAATTAAACGTCCAGATACACAAATTATTACTGCTAGGTTAAAAGCTAAAAAAGCCTTGGAAATGTATGATGAAAAAATAGCAATTGCTAGTGAAGGAAGTTTTGCACCTCATCCCCTAATTCCCTATATTTATGCTAACCGAGAAATAATTATTTTTTTGGATCAAGAAAATGATTTAGAAATTATTGGTGAATTATTTTCTATAGAAACTAATTTTAATCATCAAACTATATCTAGTTTAGAAGAAGCTGAAGAATTTGGTAAAAAAGTAGGTTTTCCTGAACATGGGTTAATAATTTCATTTGATAATATATCTACAGGAACAACAGAATTTATTAAAGGTATTACCAGCCAAGAAAACCTAATCAATTCCGTAGAAATTGCCATAAAAAACACAAATGGTAAATTTCATATAGAAACAGATATGAGAGCAATGTATAATCCTACCAGGATGAAAAATATTGCCTTTGCTACTCAAGACTTAATTAATAAAATTAATAGTTTATGTCCCCAATGTCATACTCCTGGTTTTATGATTAATCAAAAAATCCCTGGACTACCTTGTGAACTTTGTCATCAGCCAACTTCATTAATTAAAGCAGTAATTTTTCAATGTCAAAAATGCGGTTTTACCCAACAACAATTATTTCCTAACAATCAAGAATTTGCTGATCCTAGTTTATGTGAATATTGTAATCCTTAGATCCCCGACTTCTTGAAGAAGTCGGGGATCTATTTTTTTATTTATCATTCTCAAGAAAATAAATAATTTTCATAAGCTACTTTAAAAAATCCATCA
Source organism: Anabaena sp. 54 (assembly GCF_017355725.1). Classification (NCBI taxonomy): domain Bacteria; kingdom Bacillati; phylum Cyanobacteriota; class Cyanophyceae; order Nostocales; family Nostocaceae; genus Anabaena; species Anabaena sp. 54. The sequence continues at coordinate 136,031 of NZ_JAAVWA010000009.1, read as the reverse complement.
CTTCTTGTAGAACATCAGCTATATGTGGTTTTTCGCAAGCAATTACATTGTCAAAAAGATGTTTATGGTGGGGGAAACTAGACAAGTTGGGAAAGTGTGGTGTACTGTCATAACGAAAAATCAGACTATTTTGCTCATCTTGAAAGTGATAGCGGTAATCAATATATTTAATCTGATTATCTACAACAACAAAGGCTTCACTGACTGCTAGTAAATATCTAATTGCAAAACGTATCCTAATGCGGAGATTAGCCCGCTCTGTCGTTAAAATGACTGCACTATATTCCTCAATGTATGCATTAGAGCAATTGAGTAAAAGTTGCTCAATTTCATCTAAATACGCTTGGATAAGTTTACGCGACATCTTGGAGTTTGCTGGTTATTTCTTGATGTAAAGCTAGATAATGCTGATAATTTCCTGCCCATTCGACAAACACTTCATCATCAGAAGTTTTTCCTTGCTTATATTTGGCAAAAAAATCTTCTGAACTCATTTGGTACTTGATTTCATAAACATTTAACTGTTTGGTAAGGGCAATCAACGCATCTAGTGGAGATGTATATTCGATAACTTGTTTACGCATTAATTTATCTGTTTAATTTGATTAACTTAATCATCTTGTAATTTTAATCTTAACGCCCATAGATTGTAGGTAGCGTTGATAGGCTTCTGACTTTTCCCGTTATCTTTCCAGTTGAGCGATCGCTCATTATAACCCATGTCCCAAAGTCCTATTTTTTCGCTGATTATTCTCATTAAAGATCATTTATTGAGAATAGGGCTTTATTCCAAAACCCTGATTATTTGGATGTTTCGAGACTTACAACAATTCCCGATCTAATGAAATACAATAGAGGGCGCAGACCCTGCGCCCCTACTTGTTTGGCGATAAAAAACTAGACCTCATAACATCAGGAAGTGCTGTAACAGGAAAAGTCAGATTCCCTGTTCCCTGCCCTCATAGACAAATTTTATGGCTTACGCCACGCTACGCTATCAGCAAACCCTAAATAAAAAGATCGTAAGCTTTTTTGTCTATTATTAAAGAAATATCACATTAAGCATAATTATAATGACTCTGGATGAAACTCCCAATCACACCCATTCTACTAATCCTTTACTTACCCTCAATTATGAATCAGCCTTAGAATCTCTAGGTGATGATTACTATGATCAAGTTGTTGCGGAAGAATTTCCCCAACATATTTTACGTTGGCGCAATGACGTACTATTACCACGCTTAGGAGTTGATCCCCAAGTAGTTAAAGACGAAGATTTTATTAACGCTTTTGGTAAATTTGAGGGACGAGAACCCCTATTAGCACTACGTTATCACGGTTATCAATTTGGACAATATAACTCCCAATTAGGTGACGGTAGAGGCTTTCTCTATGGACAAGTGCGGGGTATTGATGGGGAATTATATGATTTTGGCACAAAAGGTTCGGGAAGAACCCCCTACTCTCGCGGTGGTGACGGAATGCTAACACTTAAAGGAGGAGTGCGGGAAGTTCTCGCCGCTGAAGCACTTCATCGTTTAGGTGTTCGCACTTCTCGCTGTTTAAGTATGATTGAAACGGGTTTGGGTTTGTGGCGCGGTGATGAACCTTCTCCAACTCGTTCTTCTGTCATGATTCGCATGAGTAAATCTCATATTCGTTTTGGTACTTTTGAACGATTAAACTATTTCAAACGACATGATTTAACTCAAAAACTGTTAGATCATGTAATCGAACAATATTACCCGCATTTGCAAGCTGAAAATGATAAATATGCCTTATTTTATGCCGAATTAGTGCAGCGTGTCGCCGAATTAGTAGCACAATGGATGGCAGCGGGTTTTTGTCATGCAGTTCTGAATACTGATAATATGTCAATTACCGGGGAAAGTTTTGACTATGGACCCTATGCCTTTATTCCTACTTACGATCTCCAATTTACGGCGGCATATTTCGATTATTATAAACGTTATTGTTACAGTCAGCAACCAGGGATTTGCAAATTAAATTTAGAACTTTTGCAAGAACCTTTAAAGGCGATAATTCATCAAGGTGATTTGGATATTGCTTTATCTAAGTTTGCTGAATATTACCAGGCTGAATATCGAGCTTTGATGTTGAAAAAATTGGGTTTTGAAGATTTACAATTAGCGGAAGCTGATGAATTTTTGCGGTTAACTATTACCTTTTTACATGATAGTCAAGTTGGTTATCATCAATTCTTTGCTGATATAGCTGCTACCTTTTCTAGTAAATGGCGAGATGATCCAGCTTTTGTGATGAATGGTTCAGAACTTAGCCCCGCATTAGGAAAATCAGCCACTTTTGATAATTGGTGTTTCCTCTATCATAAAATTCTCAATCATTTTGATCCTGACCAAATGGATAAAATTCACCAAACTTTGATTGAAGCTAATCCCAAAACAGCTTTATTAAGACCTGTGATTGAGTCTGTTTGGGAACGAATCACTGAAGATGATAATTGGCAACCTTTTTATGATTTAGTGGAAACACTGCAAACAGGGAAGTAATCAATCAGAATCAATCAGATCCCCGACTTCTTAAAGAAGTCGGGGATCTAAAGTTACCAAAACTATGATCAGCATTAATTTCAATTACTAAATCAACAGATGATGATTGAATTAAGGGATTAATGAATAATTCGGGATGTAAAGAACGCCAAAAATAATTTACAAATTCTTCTATTTCTGAGTCAGTCATTCCTGATTTACCAGCAGCAATCATTTGTCTTTCTGCTTGCTTGCGCCATGCTAAAGAATAACGGTAATCTGTGGGATAAAGAACTATTAAACTATCTAATCTTTCCCACAGTGGTAAATAATCTTTTAGCTGATTATTCATATCAGAGGCAAATTGTTTATCTACGTCTGTAAGAATAGGTGGTGGTGGAGTTAATAACACTTTAGGAGGAATTGGTTTTACGCCCACAAACCAGCCTTCAAACAGAACAATATCTATAGGATTTGTGATAACTTCAGAAGTAGTGCGATCGCCTGCACCCCCATGAGCGGATTTATCAAATCTAGGAACTATAACAGGACTCTTGCTTTGGTGAATCTGATCGAGTAGACTTAAACCTAGATGAATATCGTGGGTTCCGGGCGGACCACGCCAAACTAACCGGGAATCTTGCTGCATTAAAGCCAAGCGATCGCTATAAGTTTTGTATAAGTCGTCCAAAGAAAAACTTAACGTCCTGTATCCCAAATGCTGGAGAATCAAACCCAGTATGTGGGACATTGTAGTTTTACCCGTGCCTTGTGCGCCTAAAATTCCCTGGATAAAAGGTTTCCCCGACTCTTGATGCTGTGCTGCAATTTTCATTCCCAAAGGTAGCCACACATCCCACAATACCTGCAACATTCCTTGAGGATCAGTTTTTAGGCTAGTTTGACAAAATTGACTAAAATCAGGGAAAACTAACTTCAGTAAATCCCCTCTGTTTTCCATAACTTCAGCCACATGATCAGAAGTAATATTAAACACCTTAGCTCGCAAAGGATCTGCCAATGCTGCGGCTTGTGCTAATACTTGCCAAGATGTGTCCGTTGTCAAAATCTTACTCAACCATTCGCTATTCATAAAATTACGAACCCAGTTTCAAGGCTTCTAGAAATAGACTGTAGATGAAACCAACCTTGAGATAGTTGAGTGTTTCTACCCAAAATGCTTGGCGAGAAAAAAAACTGCGACTGTAAAATATCCTACTGGTAATTTCAGTTAATAGCACTAAAAATCCAGCTACTACGATGTCTAATTCTGCCTTCTGTCCAGCGGTTGTTGATACTGCTGATCCCAGAAAAAAACCAAACAAAAAACTAATTAGTAGTAATGATAACCGTCGCCAAGGATTGAGAAACCATTCACTCAAGCTTCTATAAATTGTTTCTAATAGGTTGTTCAGACGAGTATTTTGCATGAAGAGGGGAACAGTGAACAAAAATAATCACCAATCATTTGGGTTTAGCTGACAAAAAATCTTATTTCTAAATCTATATCATTATGAAAAACTTGGCTCTTCGGTATCGTAACTTCATTATCGGTTTTTCTGTATTAGGATTTATGGGGATCGTAACTGGATGCTTAGATATGAGGATATCCTTGGAGTCTACAAATCCAGAAAAAAATTCACCTGTAGTTACAAACACGGTCAATAGTGCTGATGCAATCAATTTAGATAATACACCAAGTGAATCAGTAGAATCAAGTTCACAGAAAAATCACTCTACAGTTGTAGCCTATCGGTTTGATTCGGATAGTAAAACCAAGACTGCTGGATCACTTCGCATGAGCAACAAAACTACCCAACCTGTACGTCTAGCATTATTAGCTAGACAATCATCTCAAAAAAGCGCCACTGCGAATAAATCTAAATCTGGTATTCCGGCTCATTGGGATTTTGCTCCCCAAGAAGGAAATGAGAACGGGTTAATTTTATCTTTACCTCAAGGTAATTTAAAGCTAGAGAAAGGTGATATTTTGGTGGCTTTTGCTCAAGATGGTTCTCGACGCTATTGGGGTCCCTATGTTGTGGGAGAAACTTCTTCTCCACAATGGAATTCGCAAACTCAAGAATGGCAATTGGTGTTAGAAAATAGGTGATATGGGAGGAGTCAGGAGTATGGCTAACGCCACGCTATCAGGAGGTAGGGGCGCAGGGCCTGCGCCCATTCAGGAGTATGGCTAACGCCACGCTGCGCTATCAGGAGGAAGAAGAAGTAAGAAGGAGTTGTTGGAATTTTGATAGTAAAGCTCCTCGAAAAAGGTATTTTGAATTGTAAACTGTTGTGTATTGGTAAGGACATGATTACCGTGTCTCTAAGTATGAATTCATGAGTATAAAATTGAGTGTCACCGATAAAGTGGTTGATAAGTGGTTGAATAATTTACAACAGCGTCCAGTCATGCTTGTAGCTGTTTCGTCTCTGTGGTTGTTGGTGATTGGTTGGATAGCTTTTGGCTGGAATTTGGGGAATGTGGGCTTGATTGATGAAACTGAGCCGCTGTTTGCTGAAGCTTCCCGGCAAATGCTGCTAACTGGTGATTGGATTACGCCGTTTTTTAATGGTGAAACTCGCTTTGATAAACCTGCTTTGATTTATTGGTGTCAGGCGATCGCCTACTCTATTATGGGAGTAAACGAATGGGCTGCTCGTATCCCTTCAGCATTGGCAGCAATGGGTGTAATTGCTTTGGCATTTTATACTGTGCAATGGTATTTTGCCAAAAAAGACGAATTGGCACAAGTTACCAACTTACCCAGACGTTACTTTACTGCCGCCATTGCCGCAGCTTTAATGGCACTCAACGCAGAAATGATTGTTTGGGGGAGAACCGGCGTTTCCGATATGTTACTCAACGGCTGTATCGGTTCAACATTATTATGCTTCTATTTGGGATATGCTCAAAATCATTCCTCAATAGTCATTGCTAATTGGCGACTTCCGAATAAATGGTATTTAGCTTGTTATGTGTTAATTGCTGGGGCAATATTAACTAAGGGTCCAGTAGGTATTGTTTTACCAGGACTGATTATGATTGCTTTTGCCGTATATGTCGGGAAATTTCGGGAACTGTGGCGGGAAATGCAGCCGTTTTTGGGCATGGGGATCGTTTTATTGCTATCACTTCCTTGGTATGTTTTAGTAACTTGGCGTAACGGCTGGAATTTTATTAATGCCTTTTTTATCTATCACAATATAGACCGTTTCACCGAAGTCGTTAATGGTCATTCAGCCCCTTGGTATTTTTACTTTTTAGTCGTTTTATTGGGGTTTGCACCTTATTCAGTGTACATCCCTGCGGCTCTAGTTAGAGTAAATCTTTTGCAGCGATCGCATTGGTTAAACCAAGAACGCTCCCAACAACTAGGTTTATTTACCTGTATATGGTTTCTGGGTGTGTTTGGATTTTTCACCATTTCCGTCACCAAACTGCCCAGCTATGTATTACCCTTAATGCCAGCAGCGGCGATTCTTGTGGCATTATTTTGGAGTGATCTTTTCCTCAGTTCACCTACTATTACACCAACGCCTCCCAAATTTTTACGCATCAGTGCTTGGATAAACGTAGGATTCTTGACTATTCTGGCGATCGCACTTTTCAATCTTACCCAAATTGCTGGACCTGATCCCGCTGCTCCTGAATTATATCTACAAATGGAAAGATCAGGAATCCTCAAATTTGGAGGCATAATTTGGTTACTATCTACAATCACTACCGCTATCCTCATCTTAACTCACCGTTACCGACAGATAATCACCATTAACTTATTAGGATTTATCGCCTTTATTGCGATCGTTTTAATACCTGCTGTTTCCATCATGGATCAACAGCGTCAACTTCCTCTCAGAGAATTATCCGCCCTCATTGTTGAATCAAAACAACCCAATGAAGAATTAATTATGGTTGGATTCAAAAAACCTACCGTGACTTTCTACACGCACAAAAATGTTAATTACATCAAATTTGCTCAACAAGCTCTTGAATATATTCAAAAGCAAGCATCCCAACCAACTAAACCACCATCATTATTACTCTTAGTTGAACAGGGAAAATTTCACGAAATGGACTTACCACCGGATAACTATAAAAGTCTAGCCACCAAAGGTGCTTATCATCTTATTCGCATTCCCTTGAAAACAGCCAAACCAGAAAATATCAACCTGTCTTAAACTATGATTTTTTTGATTGATGTGATTTATGTGATGATTGATTATTGTCATCGTCACAATCAAATAAATCAAATGAATCAAATAAATCATAGTCTAATTTGTCAAAGATTGATTGATCTGAATTAATAACTCTTCCATTGAGATAGAACGAGGTAGTATTTGGGTAGCAATTCCTCGAACCGCAGTTTCCACAGAAGATGTATATCTTTGTTTCCGAGATTTTGCCGCATTTCCATAATTAGGTTCATTTAATTTTTGGTCAAGTACCAAAATTGGTGGCAAATTCAACTGTAAATTCCCCAATGATTCAATAGCTTTTTGTACTTCCTTATTAATTGCCGTTTCATGCAAGCAAATTAACAGTAAATCAACACTTTTATGGCTAACTTGTTGGACAACTTCCGACCAACAACTGGCAATAGAAGCTCTAAAACCAGCAGTTTGTAAATATTGAATTAAAGCTTGAAACCACTCATATCCCCGATTAATTTGCTCATCTTCAAAATTGAGAAAATAATTTTTGACTGACTGATCATCCTTAATTGGTTTGCGTTTTGATTTGGGTAAATCACTCAACATATTTATATCTACCACTAAAATATTTATTGGGCAACAAATACCAGCAGCAATTTGTAATACAGATGACAAAGCACCTTGTTGATAATTTTGATTATTATCTTCCTGAGTCAAAGGACTTAAACAAGGAAATACAGACAATCCTGGTATTTGAGAAGCAGCTAAAGTAGTCGCAACATCACAAGTTACCAATGGTAATGTCGCCAACCTTTGGTGTTTATTTAATTGTTGTAGATAAGTGCGAGCAGTAGAAATCCCCATATCTAGCAAAATTACATCAAACTGCCAAACTCGCGCTAACAAATCTGCTTGATCTAGATCATCTACTTCAATCACCCGATGTTCTCGCAGAGAAGGATAGAGATTAATTACCTCCAATTCTGGGTGTACTAACCTAAGAATTCGCAAAGGAATATTTTGAGAATTGATACTATTATTTTCCAGTCCTGAATGCTGAAATTCGTTCGTTATTGATATTTTTTCTAATAATGATGCCAATGGTTGATGCTTAATTGGTAAACTCAAAAAACCATCAGCTTGTTTAGTAAATGCTTGCTCTTTTTCTGCCGCTGTGGCTGTGACAATAACATGAATATGACGAGTTAAAACATCATATTTCAGTAAAGTCATCAGATCCCAGCCAGAAAGTAAAGGCAGTAAAGGATTTAAAAATATCGCCTTTGGTTGTAAGCGACGAGCTTTTTCTAGTGCCTCTGTTCCTGATCTAGCAATAACAACACGATACCCTAAACCTTTGAGTTGTTCAGTTAATTCCTCAATATATTGAGCTACTGCTTCCACTACTAAAACCAATCTTTGGGAAGAACTATTGAGATTTTGAGGGGAAGGATTAATGTTATTGCCTACTTCTATCTTAGGAACTATATCTTCGGACTCATTAAAACTAGCCTTTGGTGGATTGGGAGGTAAAAGCAGCGTAAACTGACTGCCTTTACCCTCACGAGATAAGAAACTGACATCTCCACCATGCAAACGAGCTAAAGCTCTAGTTAATACTAATCCTAAACCCGTTCCTTCAAACTGACGAGTGAGAGGATTTTCTAATTGCTGGAATTTTTGAAAGATTAAATGTTGTTGTTGTTCAGGAATACCAATCCCTGTATCCCAAACAGTAAAAGCAATCCAGCCTTCCCAACGGCTTACCCGTAAACCAATTTCCCCGGATATTTCTGTGAATTTAAAGGCATTAGAAAGTAAATGTACTAACATCTGTCGCAAGCGTAATTCATCTGCCACCATTTCTTCTAAACCTGGTTCAATGGCTAGGCTAAATTGGTGATTAGATAAAGTTTGATTGTCTGGTGGGGATACTGGTTTAGCTTTGTTAGTTTGATGATGAATGTTTTTAACGTCTGAAAAAGCCCTTTCACATACTACTTGAATTTGGACTGGATTGAGGGTGAGTTCCATCTGTCCCGTTTCCATTCGCGTTAAATCTAAAATATCATTCACCACACTCATCAAATGTCTGCCACTTTGATGAATTAGTCCAGCATAACGGGCTTGACGCTCATTTAATTGTCCCAACTGTTGATCTGCCAAAAGGCGAGATAGTCCCAAAACTGCCGTTAGTGGTGTTTTTAGTTCATGACTAATGCAAGCTAAAAATTCATCTTTTAAGCGATTAAGTTGAATTAAATCAGCATTTTTTGCTGCTAATTCCTTACACAGTTGTTGTTGTTCTGTTACGTCGGTGGCTAATATTAACCATAGTTCTTCCGTAATTTCTGGTACTTCTGACTCAGAAACCCAAATTTTTAACTCGTTACTGTCTAAAGGAATTTTAGCAAACTGCCACACTCGTTCCTGACCAGTTTTAATTTCAACCACACAAGTACAAATACCCAATTGTGTATCTAAAACGCAGTGGTTGGCAGCCTCATTTACGGGTAGAGGTGATTCTTGTACAAAAGTGAAAGTTGATGGTGAGGTTCTTTGTCTATGGGTCGTGAAAGGATCGGTTTGCTGATTTTCTTGAGGATTGGCATAAATATATTTGGGAGTAAGTATAGTCTCTACCTGTTTTCTAATGCCTTCAGGGTCTTTTAATGCTCCTAGTTGTTGCTGCCAAGCGATATTTTGCGTAACCACTTCGCCTTGACTAGTCTGTAACATCATTGGCCAGGGTAATTTAGCCAATAAGTGGACTATGGATTTGTGTATGTTTGGCTGGTGTTTATTAGCTGTATGCTCGATGTTTTTTTGGTGTTGAGAAGTTTTAGTATTTGTCACATACTCATGACTTTCTTCTTTTTTGGTTGAGTTAAGGGGAATTTTCTCCTGAGATAACAATGTTAATAGGCGTAAAGTATTTAGGATTCCCAAATATTTACCATCTGAATCAACTAGCGCCCAATCTAAGTTACTTTGTTGTTGGCTTTCTTGATGCTTGAGAACCAAACTGAATTTTTCCAGATTTGCTGCTGCTGGTATGGTCTGTATTGCTTCTATGAGGGATTTATCCACCTGTGAGAGTGGTTGTTGCAAATTTAAGAGGTTATTATTAGCATCCGCTGCTAAGAATTGTGGCAGTAATTGAGCAGAATACAATACACCAATTGGACGTTGTTGGGAATTGACTATTACCAAGCGATCGCTCTGTTGTTTAACAAAAATATCCAACGCTGCTGCCAGAGTATTTGTTTCCCAGCACATTGGTACAGGTGCTATAAATTCATAAAGTGGGTACTGTAGCATTAAAATAAGTCCTCGGTGGTCTTTCTTCTTGTGATTAACTCCGGCATCACCATCAGCACTTGGTTTAGATGGTCTTCAAGCCTGAAGCAATATCCTCCAAGAATATTTAGAATGGCTACGCCACGCTATCGGCGATTCTGGTTACAATTGACAGACCTCTTCAAACTAGCTATTTAGCTATGGCTTTCGGTAACACTCCGCTATAGACATCCATTGTCTCGCAGCCAATTACCAATAATTTTTCTTAACTGGTGCAAGGTGTGAGTTTCCATCCTCAGCAAGCAACTATCTTCAGCAACTTGCTACTGGTATTGAAAGTCATCATTTTTTATAGTGACAACTACAACAATAATTATGGCTCTAAAGATTCGCTTTAGAACCTTGAGGAATTATAATGATTTAAAATGCGACAATTCTTTAAGTTCGTTTAAGTATCTTATCAATAAGTGAAATAATGTAATCTATCTGCCGCTAGATATGCTAATACACACCATCCATCAGTCATGACTCTCCCTGAGTTTAATGCGTCATCCTACTTAGAGTAGACAAGTATCATTAATTATAGACCGATGTATCTCCCGCTCAAAAATTCATGATCTATAAACAGTAGATGTTATTACCTATATTGCTTTTACAAACAAATATAAAACAAATTCTCGATAAACCATGTGCAAAAAACAAGGGCAAAGGTTTATTTTTTCAGATATGGGATTTCATTGAGGGGATAATAACTCAATACTACTGGCAGCCTATACCTAGTCAGATATACTATTTGCCCCATTTTCAGTCACAAAACCCTTATCGAAAATTAGATAATAAAGATAATAATTTCTTGGCTTTTAATAAACAAAAAAAGACCCAAACTTTTCAGGATATGACCGCTGCCGAAAAACAGGAACTTTTAGCAGCACTGAAAGCAGATTACCGTCAGATTATTATAAATTATTTTATCAGTGACAAAACATTACAAGAAAAACTTGATAAGTTTATTAATACCTTATTTTATACTAGTGTTCCCGTACCACAAATTATAGAAATGCACATGGAAATTATTGACGAATTTGCCAAGCAATTAAGAATAGAAGGCAGAAGTGATGAAACGCTACTGGATTACCGTTTAACCTTAATAGATATTTTGGCACATCTTTGCGAAGTTTATCGCTGTTCTATTGCTAAAATCATTTAAATGCCACAAAGTAGAAGTTGCACTTATATTCATGGTAAATTAATACCTGAGTGTATATGTAGTGTCGTGACTTTTGATCTTTTACCTCAATATTTTTAGGAGTTGATATTATGAACGAAGCTAAAAAGACCTATGTTCTCAAGCTATATGTAGCAGGAAATACCCCTAATTCAATGCGAGCTTTGAAAACACTCAAAAATATTTTAGATGAAGAATTTCAAGGAGTTTATGCTTTAAAAGTAATTGATGTCCTGAAAAACCCCCAGTTAGCCGAAGAAGATAAAATACTCGCCACACCAACACTATCAAAAATTTTGCCGCCTCCTGTGCGGAAAATTATTGGTGATTTAACGGATAGGGAAAGAGTATTAATTGGGTTGGATCTGCTTTACGAAGAATTGAATGAAGAATATGGGAAAGAATAAGACAAAATGTAGGATTTAGAAGCCAATAAGTAATAATTCTGAGTAAAGCTGTGGCGTTAGCCACTTTTTGATGGAAATTTGGGAATTTATTTACCTACAATTTGGTATATTTATTTAGTTATTAAAAATAATTAAAAACTTTCTTGATTTTAAAAACCTGGGTTGAATATCCATATTAGATGAACCATGAATAAAAAAGAGCAACCTGAACAAAAAAAAATACCTATTGGTGTCGAAAAAATTCGCACGATGATCGAAGGCTTTGACGATATCAGTCATGGCGGTTTACCTGTGGGTCGAACTACTTTAGTTAGTGGAACTTCAGGAACTGGCAAGACTCTATTATCACTGCAATTCCTTTATAATGGCATCACTTACTTCGATGAACCCGGAGTATTTGTTACCTTTGAAGAATCACCCAGTGACATTATTAAAAATGCCCATATTTTTGATTGGAATTTACAACGGTTAATTGATGAAGGTAAATTATTTATTCTCGACGCATCTCCTGACCCTGAAGGTCAAGACATAGTTGGTAATTTTGATTTATCTGCCCTGATTGAACGTTTACAATATGCCATTCGTAAATATAAAGCTAAACGGGTTTCCATTGATTCCATGACAGCCATATTTCAACAATATGAAGCTGTCGGAGTAGTGCGACGAGAAATTTTTCGGTTAGTAGCACGGCTAAAACTATTGAATGTCACCACCATCATTACCACTGAACGGGGTGAAGAATATGGACCAGTAGCATCTTTTGGAGTCGAAGAATTTGTTTCCGATAATGTAGTAATTTCTCGCAATGTTTTAGAAGGAGAACGTCGGCGGCGAACCATTGAAATTCTCAAGTTACGGGGAACAACCCACATGAAAGGTGAATATCCCTTCACAATTACTAATGAAGGAGTTAATATATTCCCCTTGGGAGCAATGCGTTTAACACAACGATCTTCTAATGTGCGGGTATCTTCTGGAGTGAAAGTTCTTGATCAAATGTGTGGTGGTGGTTTCTTTAAAGATTCAATTATTTTAGCCACAGGAGCTACAGGTACTGGTAAAACTTTATTAGTTAGTAAGTTTATTCAAGATGGCTGCATTAGTGGTGAACGAGCAATATTATTTGCCTATGAAGAATCTCGCGCCCAACTTTCCCGAAATGCCCATTCTTGGGGTATAGATTTTGAAGAATTAGAACATCAAGGATTACTGAAAATTATTTGTACCTATCCTGAATCAACTGGTTTAGAAGACCACTTACAAATTATTAAATCAGAAATCTCCCATTTTAAACCTGCTCGTATTGCCATTGATTCACTTTCTGCAATGGCTAGAGGTGTTAGTAATAATGCTTTTCGTCAGTTTGTAATTGGTGTCACAGGTTATGCTAAACAAGAAGAAATTACTGGTTTTTTTACCAATACTACAGACCAATTTCTGGGTTCTAATTCCATTACTGACTCCCATATTTCCACGATTACAGATACAATTTTGATGTTACAATATGTAGAAATTCGGGGAGAAATGTCGCGGGCAATTAACGTATTTAAAATGCGTGGCTCATGGCACGATAAGGGCATTCGTGAATATAATATTACGGCAGATGGTCCTGACATTAAAGATTCATTCCGTAATTATGAGCGGATTATCAGTGGTGCGCCTACGCGCGTTAGTATAGACGAAAAGGCAGAACTTTCTCGGATTGTCAAACGTTTTGAAGACAAACCGAGTTCTGATGTCTAACATGAGTTATCGTGCGATATTCCTGCCCAAATCTCCAGATCGTGCTATATTTTGTGTTGAAGACAAGTATTCTGCCGCTAAATTAATATTTTTTGTGTGAGGGGATGCGGTGAAAGGACAGCAATTATTCCATTGTTTCTTACCTGGTGTAACAGTAGCAGTATTAACAACTCAGCCCGCTTGGGCTAATGTTATTAAAGTGCATGAGTTACAGCTAAAGTCTGCTCCTAGTGTGTTGGTTTCTACTGATAGTAGAAATTTATTCCCAGACAATAGCCTACTGCCTAAAAGTAAAGTTAATAGTAACCCAGGATTATTACCTGCTAGTTATTTTAGTCAAGGCAGTATCAAGCCTGTTGGTAACTCCAGTCTACCTATAATCATGGCTGACAATTATCTCAGCACTGAGGGAGAAAAAAGTTCTCCAAAATATGACAGTAGATTTGTAAGTTTTTCTGATTTATCAAATTCAAATAATAATTTACTGTTTGCGAGTAATTCTCAGTTAGGTAGTTTAAGTAACTCTGATCAGCAAGTGATCAATGGTGATGGTGAGGTATCAAAGTTACTAGAGTCTAGTAATTGTCCACAATCACAGCCCAAGGGTCAAGCGGCTTTGCTACTTACTGCTAACACCTGCTTAACTCAAAATAATAGTTTGATAGCACAAACAACTGTTCCGACTACGACAGAAACCAGTACACCTCCGACCGCAGAAAATGTCAATTCTGCACCTAGTCAACCTGTAGATTTTCCTAATGTTCCTAAGGAGTTGAATCCCAGTCCTAATCCGCTGTTATATCCAACGCAAGCAGAGGAAGTGAAGGTACAAGAAACTCAGCCAATTAGTTTGTCACAGGCACTGGAACTGGCTAAACGGAATAATAATGATTTACAGGTGTCTGTACTGCAACTGGAACGGAGTAAGTCGGTTTTGCGTGAAGCTCAAGCGGCTTTAATGCCCAGCGTTGATTTGAATGGTGATGTGACCAATAGTCGTAGTGTTGGTGACACACTAGCTGTTAAAAGACAACGGAATAATGGATTAATCGTAGATGATGCTCCATCTAATACGGTATTTAGCGGTACTGCACAGATAAAATATGATCTCTACACTTCTGGTAGACGTAATGCAGCGATTAAAGAGGCGCAAGAAAGGATACGAGTGCAAGAGTTAGATGTAGAAAGGCAATCTGAGGAAATTCGCCTGAATGTGGCTAGGGCATATTATGATTTGCAACAAGCTGATGAAAATGTGAGAATTTCTCAGTCAGCGGTTACAAATGCTCAGGCGAGTTTGAAGGATGCAGTGGCTTTAGAACGAGCGGGTGTTGGTACTCGTTTCGATGTGTTGCGATCGCAGGTAAATTTAGCTAACTCCCAACAGGACTTAACTAGTGCCTTTTCTCAACAACAAATTGCCCGCCGTAAGTTAGCACCACTGTTGAATTTATCCCAATCAGCGAGTATTAGTGCGGGTGATCCTGTGAAATTGGCAGGTTTATGGCAACATCCACTAGAACAAAGCATCGTTTTAGCTTATCAAAATCGTCCTGAACTACAACAGAACTTAGCACAGCGTAATATCAGCGAGGCTCAAAGAAAACAAGCATTAGCAGCTTTGGGTCCCCAGGTAAGTTTGGTGGGTAGATATAACTTGTTGGATCAGTTTGATGATGACACAAGCGTGAGTGATGGTTATTCTTTGGGAGTACAAGCCACCTTCAGTTTATATGATGGTGGGGCAGCAAAAGCCAGAGCAGCCCAATCTAAGACCAATATTGCGATCGCTGAAACTCAATTTTCTGAACAGCGCAACCAAATCCGCTTTCAAGTAGAACAAGCATACTCTACCCAGGCTTCAAACTTAGAAAATGTGCAAACTTCTAATGTGGCTTTAGAACAAGCTAAAGAGTCTTTGCGGTTAGCGCGGTTAAGATTCCAAGCAGGTGTCGGGACTCAAACTGATGTAATTAACGCATTAAATGATCTCACCCGTTCAGAAGGTAATCGCGTCAAAGCAATCTTAGATTACAACCGTGCTTTAACAGAATTGCAAAGATATGTTACCACTAGGGGTTTGAATCAGTTACAGGAATCAGGGGTCAAGTAAGAGGTAGGGGAGGTAGGGGAGGTAGGGGAGGTGGGGGAGGTAGGGGAGGAAATTCTTCACCAATCACCAATCCCCAATCACCAATCCTCAATCCCCAGTCACCAATGCTGTAAAATAGTTTTCAAATCCTGGTCTAGTCAAAAACTCATGACTACAGTTACATCACAAGAGATTGCAAAATTTCGTTCTCATTTAGCAGATGATCCGCAAGCAATGGAAGCATTAGACTTGATAGAGGATTGCGATGGAGATTTAGAAGATGCGGTAATGACTCTGGCTATTCGGGCTGGACAAGAACCAGAACAAACTAATTCCGACTGGTTGGATGCTTTAGCCAAAAAGTGGCGGGCGGTAATTTGTGAACAAGAATATCGAGAAAACTTGTTAAATGGGTCAATTCAAGGGATGATAGTACATCTAAGGACAATACCGAGTTTTCCCAAAAGTCTGGCTACACCGGTTTTAATTTATATTCTTAAACAAGGTGTGAATAATTTTTGTGAGCCTTTGGATTTGCTAAAGTCACATTAATCCTGAGTTTTAAAATTGATGAATTATCTTGTTGCTGTATTATCAGATCGCATCCAGGCTGAAGCCGCTGATTTAGCTTTAGAAAGAGAAGGGATAAATGGCACTATTCTTGGTAGGGGCTATAAAAGTGCTGATGAGTTTGGTTTAATTGATCCCAAAGAACAAGCGAAAAAACAAGTCAAGCTAATGGCGATTTGGTTAGTACCATTTGGCTTTTTTTCCGGTTTTACCTTCAGTTTGATTACCGGTTTGGATACCTTCGCATGGGCTGGGGAAATTGGAAATCATGTAATTGGCGGCATTCTGGGCGCTGGTAGTGGTGCAATGGGTAGCGTATTTGTAGGTGGTGGAGTGGGTTTATTTGAGGGTGGTGGTGATGCTTTACCCTATCGCAATCGTTTAGATGCAGGTAAGTATTTAATTGTGGTACAGGGTTCGGAAACTCTGACTCGTCAAGCTACTCGCATTCTCCGCCAGTTTGAACCAGAAAATATTCAAGGTTATGCGGAAAATAATTAGTAGATACCAGATCCCCGACTTCTCAAAGAAGTCGGGGATCTATCTCCTCCTGCTCCCTGTCACTCCTATAATTCCATGCTACCTAGAGAAGAACTTTTAAAAGGTGTTGAAAACCGCGATACTGTCGCCCGTGTAATTGATCAAGCAGATCAGGCTATAAAGACGTGGGAAGTAGTATTTACAGATTTTTTGTCTCCGCCGGAGTTGGCGGAAATTCAACGGGTATTTAGCCGCTTGACGGAGGTGCATTCGGTAGCGTGGGGTGGATATCCACAGGCGGAAAGACAAAGGTTAGCGATCGCTCGTGCTGATTTACCATTAGATCAGTCTGAAGTGGCGATTGTGGCTTTAGAAATTGCTGGTAATTTCTTGTTTGATACAGCAAATCACCGGGATTTTTTAGGCGCAATGCTGGGAACGGGGATTGTGCGTGAAAAAACCGGAGATGTGATTGTATTGGGGGAAAGAGGGGCGCAGGTGATTGTTGTCCCTGAATTGGTAGAATTTTTAGAGATGAGTTTGCAACAGGTGCGTTCTGTGCCAGTAAAAACTCGACGCATTGAAATTAATGAGTTAAAAATCCGCGAACCGAAGAAGAAGGAAATGACGACTGTGGAAGCTTCTTTGCGGTTAGATGCGGTAGCTTCGGCTGGGTTTGGGATGTCCCGGAGTAAGATGGTAGATTTGATTGATTCTAATGATGTGCGTGTCAATTGGAAGGAAGTCACCCAAGCCAGTTCTCACGTTAAATCTGGGGATTTAATCGCTATTCGGGGAAAAGGGCGGTTGGAAGTTGGGGAAATTGCGGTGACGAAAAAGGATCGCTATCGGGTGCAGTTGACTAGATATATGTAGGATAAAATTTTGGTTTTACGGGTTGACAGATTATGTTTTATGTGATAGATTGTTAATCTGTGTTGATTACGGACGGTTAGCTCAGGTGGTTAGAGTACATCGTTGACATCGATGGGGTCGTTGGTTCGAGTCCAATACCGTCCATATTTTTATCTCTCATCTGTACTTTTCTTTTCTGCTATTCTCAATTTAGCAGAACGGGAACGGGGGTTTTCTTTTATTTCTTCTTCTGTGGCAATTATGGGTTTTTTTGTCAATACTCGCAATGAGGGGGAATTTCTCAAACCATGTTTAACTGGTCTATCTTCTAAACTGTGAAAACTGATTATGGCTATTCTTCCTTCAGGAATTAGCGCGTGAGGTGCTTTTTCTATTAAGGTTTCCAGGACTTTTAATTCGTCATTGACAGCAATTCGCAAAGCTTGAAAAACACGGGTTGCGGGGTGAATTCTCCCATGACGATATTTAGGAGGGACGGAGTAGGCGATCGCATTGGCTAATTCTGTAGTAGTGTTAAATGGGCGTTTTTCAACTATTCTTCTAGCTATTCTGCGAGAAAGTCTCTCTTCACCGTATTTAAAGAAAATATCCGCCAATTCTTTTTCACCCCATTCATTGATAATATCTCCAGCGGTAAGGGATTGTTGCTGGTTCATTCGCATATCTAAATTTGCGGTATTTCTAAAACTAAAACCACGTTCTGGGTTATCTAAATGATAGGAACTTACTCCCAAATCGGCTAAAATTCCATGATAGGTATTTTCTGGAAATTGGTAATTAGCAAAGTTGCTATGAATAAATTTGACTCTATTTCCAAATTCTGCTAGATTCTCTTTTGCTGCATTTAAAGCATCTTCATCTTGGTCAAGTGCGGTAATTTTCACATCTTCAGCAGTTGCTAATATTAACCGACTGTGACCACCACCACCAACGGTTAAATCTAAATAATGTCCACCAGGTTGGATATTCAAACCTGTAATCACTTCTTGACTGAGAACAGGAATATGGGAAAATGTAACTTCTTCTAAATCTATGGGTGTTTGTGAATCTGATTTCATTATAAAATTCTTAGTAATAGGAATTAAACATTAATAAAACTTATGTACAAATAAGGGAAAAATAAACCACGAAGAAGCGAAGGACACGAATTAAAGAGGGTTTGAGAGATTTTTTGCATAAGTCTTGATAATTAGGAAGCAAGTTTAGCATTGATAAAACTGAAGATTTTTTCTAATTCCAATAAACCAGACAATTCTGCTTGTTCATCTGAATTAAGTAGATTTTCTTTATTCTTTTCTAAGAGTTCTTATAAAATAAGTTGTAACTCTTCAGTAAAAGAAAAAGGACAAAATTGATCTGAAAGATTCAGGTTTATTCCATTTGGTAGCCAAGATGAGGGTTGTTTCATTAATTCTTTCATAAATATCTCCTTAATTGACAATTTTGCTTAACTAAGTTTAGATAATACTTTTGATTTATTAAAATGTAAGTGCTTTTTGCTTTTCAATGACAGAATTAAAATCAATTCCCTTCCAATCTTTAAATAATTTAGCAATTTGTTCAGGTGTTGTAAAATTGTCTGTAAAATATTCAAACTTACCACTATCAATATTTAGGAAAAAATTCAAAAAGCCACAATGATCTTTTACACCAAAACCAAGAGAACAATCAACGCGCCAATTATCTATACTTGTTCCATATTCATTAATAATGGCACAGATTTTTTCAATTTTAATAGAATATTTTTGGCATAATTCTAGTAATTCAGAAAGATTTTTACCAATTTCACAAAATAACTCTATTGCTTGATAGGTTGAATTGGTAGGACGATATTTAAAATCAATTAATGATTCACAAATATCTAAAGCTTCCAAAAATTTTTGTTCAGATGTTTTGTTCATTATAAATATCGAGAATATTGATCATATTTTGAACAAGCGGCGGTTAGAAACCGCATCTACACAGACGAAACCCACCTTCGTGGGTTCTTAATTTAGTCCGCAAAGGCGGACTTTGCTTGTGTAGCCGCGAATTCCATTCGCCGGGATTTTATTAATCTTATTCTAACGGAAAACCGCCATATTTTTCAATTATTTGATCAACATCTTCCATAATCTTTACAGTTTCCGATATGATGGAAATTATATTTTGATAATGGCTAATATCATCAAAATTCAATTGTCTCCCTTTTCTATCTTTCAGCCATTTTTGACAAACTTGATAACCTCCAATATAAAAATTCCAAATTTGCGAGGGAACTTGATCAAAATACTGTTCGGAATTTATCCAAATTTGTTGATGATTTTCATTATATTTGACTTGTTCGACAAGATCAGAACCAGGAATAGCATAAATAGAAATTTCTGTTGCTGTTGCTTTCATTAAAACCCGTTTCCGGTACTCGATGTTGAGCGAAACGGATAAACTTTACATAATCATCTAATAATCCTTTGGGGTTTCTTTCTCCTCTTTAGCTTCAATATGACCAACATCTAAAACACCATTCTTTACCAAAAAATCCGGCGCACCGCAAGCGATTCTTTCCGGTTCATTAATAGCTTGAATACCAGAATCTAAAGACTCCATTAACTTCCTCAAAGCTGGACGATAACTATGCTCAGTAGCATTTTGTCCTTGATAAACTTGATTAACTTCCTGAAAATAAACTTGCAAATAATTCATAACTAAATCACACCCCTTAAAAACTCTGCTTCTCTTACTTTGCGCCTTTGCGCCTTTGCGTGAGCTAAAATTTAACTATAGATATTAATTAGAGTAATTATAAATTAAATCTATCTTGCCACGAAGACAAAATCAGCAAAATCACCAAGCCATTGATACAATTATAGTTTAGTCATCTGCACCGGGAAGATTTTTCCCATTCCCACAACCCCAGGTACATGAAAAAAATCCAGATTCTCAATCCCTTATATATCAGGCTTACCTATAATAATTGAAGAAGCTGCACAAAATAAAACATCAAGTACAAAACCGACTCTGCTATTCTCTCTCCAACGTCACCTGTAGAGATAACCTAGAAATTATCCCTATAAGCTAAATTTTGGCAGACAATAACAATCGTGGCAGGTTAATCTTAGCGGGTCAATTTACAACATCCACAACGGGAGAACAGCAAAATCTATGAGTAGAATCGAAACCCGCACTGAACCGATGGTGCTAAATATGGGTCCTCATCACCCATCAATGCACGGAGTCCTACGTTTAATCATGACCCTAGATGGTGAAGATGTCGTTGACTGCGAACCAGTTATTGGCTATCTACACCGGGGAATGGAGAAAATTGCCGAAAACCGTTCTACAATCATGTATGTCCCCTATGTCAGCCGTTGGGACTACGCTGCGGGGATGTTTAATGAAGCGGTGACAGTTAACGCACCGGAAAAATTAGCGGGTATCACCGTTCCTAAACGTGCCAGCTATATTCGCGTGATTATGCTGGAATTAAACCGCATTGCGAACCACCTATTATGGTTTGGTCCATTCTTGGCTGACGTAGGCGCACAAACACCCTTTTTCTACCAATTCCGGGAACGGGAAATGATTTATGATCTGTGGGAAGCTGCAACTGGCTACCGCATGGTTAATCATAATTATTTCCGAGTTGGTGGTGTAGCTGCGGATTTACCTTATGGTTGGGTAGATAAGTGTTTAGATTTCTGTGACTACTTTATTCCCAAAGTGGATGAATATGAACGCTTAGTTACTAATAACCCGATTTTCCGCCGCCGGATTGAGGGTTTGGGAACTATTAGCCGTGAAGAAGCGATTAACTGGGGACTTTCTGGACCAATGTTACGGGCTTCTGGGGTAAAATGGGATTTACGAAAAGTTGACCACTACGAGTGTTACGATGATTTCGATTGGGATGTTCAGTGGGAAACTGTTGGTGATTGTCTTGCACGTTACATGGTACGGATGCGAGAAATGCGCGAGTCTGTTAAAATAGTTCGGCAAGCGATCGCTGGATTACCCGGTGGACCCTACGAAAACCTAGAAGCCAAGCGGTTAATGGCTGGGAAAAAATCCGAGTGGGATGCTTTTGATTACCAATTCGTTGCTAAAAAAGTTTCTCCTACTTTCAAAGTTCCCAAGGGTGAAATCTACTCCCGTGTTGAAAGTGGTAAGGGAGAATTAGGAATTTATTTAGTTGGTGATAATAATGTTTTCCCCTGGCGCTGGAAAATTCGCGCCGCAGATTTCAACAACCTACAAATTCTACCTCATTTACTCCGAGGAATGAAAGTAGCAGATATTGTTGTTATTCTCGGTAGTATTGACGTAATTATGGGTTCTGTTGATAGATAATCAATCTTGATACTCCAGGACAAGGACTTCAATGTGTATCTTCTGGAATTCTTGTAGAGACGTTCCATGGAACGTCTCTACATTACCTGCCACCTAATGTCTAATTGGCTACGAATTTTCAATTTTTAATTGTTGAAGGTGGGGTTTGATTTTGGAATAAAGGGCGCACAATTAAATACCCAGCGGCAAAACCAGTTATCATAATGAATATAATGGTTATTGCCAGCCACCAACCATTTAAGCCTTTACCCTCAGACTTAGATTGGGGATAGTAGCTAACTTTCTGTTCTTCTATAAATACTGTTTCTGATACTGGTAAGTTTATATTCATCCTTGGTGCAGTAGACTCCTGATGACGGTTTTCAGAAGGGGTAGGTTTTGTTGATGTTTTTGGTCGGGGACGATTTGTTGGCTGACGCGGAGATTCTGCGGTAATAGTTGGTTTAGATGTGTGTTTTACCTCCTGATGATAATGAGGTGTCGGCTGAGGCTGAGGTGGGTAATTAACTTCATGATCAGATAGAGATGGTGCGGGAGAACTGGGTGATGGTGTACTAACTAGCTTTTGCAGTTCTAAGCAAGACTGAATCACCTTAGTAATTTCTTGCCGCAGTTGTTGATTTTCTTGGACTAATTTCTGATTATGACTGGTAATGACATCCAATTTAGATTGGACTGCTTGTAACTCCGCTGTCAACTCTCGATAAACGCAGAGGGGAACAGAAGGGGGGTAGTTATTAGTTGGTTGGCTATAGTGAGATCCTGTAGTTGTTTTCATGGAGATTTTAGTATCAAAATACGGTAGTTAGAGTAAGGGTACGCAAAACCAGAATATGATTATTTATGAGATTATGCCCAAGAATCATAGAAAAATGCACAAAAGGCAAAGATGGGGAAAAATATCAGGAGTCGAGAATGAAAAAAGAAGCAAGAAGGGTTAAATAATTAAAACTACCAGTATATTAACTGATTTTATGTAATTAATACAACGATTAATAAATAAATTTATTTGATCAATAATGGGAAAAAGTGTCCCACTGGTCCTTGTCCTTTGCCAATATCCAAGGAATAGGTAAGGGCATTTGTCACATATTCCTTGGCTATTTGCACTGATGTCCATAGGTCTTTACCTAAAGCTAGATTAGCAGCGATCGCCGCTGATAGAGTACAACCTGTACCATGAGTATTTTTTGTCTCTACCTGTTTCGTTGTCAAAATCTCCAATTGTTCCCCATCAAACCAAACATCAACACCCCGCAAACTTCCAGACATTCCCCCACCCTTGACTAAAACAGCCTTGACTCCTAATTCCCTGTGGATAATTTCCGCTGCTGCTTGCATATCTGCTAAAGAAGTAATTTCTAACCCGCTTAAAATCTGCGCTTCATAACGATTTGGGGTAATAATAGCTGCTAAGGGAATTAGAGTCTTACGAAGAGTTTGTATGGCATCATCATCAATTAATTGCGCTCTTGTGCGTGATACCATCACAGGATCAACCACTAGATTCTCAATTTTATAAGCTGTTATTTGCTGGGCTACAGCCAAAATAATTTCTTGATTGAGCAACATTCCCGTCTTTGCAGCCTGTACGCCAATGTCCTCTACAACCGCCTGAATTTGAGCAACAATAGACCGGGGAGCGATCGCATCAACCCTACTAACTCCCACAGTATTTTGGGCTGTAATGCAGGTAATAGCACTTGTTCCGTGAACACAGTGAAAAGCAAAAGTCCGTAAATCAGTTTGAATTCCTGCACCCCCACCACTATCAGAACCAGCAATAGTTAAAGCCACAGGCACGAAAGTTTTGTTTATTGTCATAATAGAGTTTAATAGCAAATCGTCAAGTCTGTAGGGGCGCAGGGTCTGCGCCCTCGATTATATTACATATATAGCAATTCCCATGCAAGTGAGGTACAAGAAGTCAGAATTAAACGCAGATAAACGCAGATGAACACAGATAATTTTGTCCCTCATTAGACTAGGAAACGCTATAATTGCATCCTAGTGACAACGGCTATATCCTAAAATTTAGTCTGCTCAAAAATCATTACCAGATTAACCTTTACTTGGCATTTAGTTTCTCTAGTTGATTAACTCGAATTGTCAACTTATTAATTTTCTGATTTAATTCAACCACCAAAGTAGCTAAATTCTTAAACATCTTTTCCTGTTGTAACTGTGATAAATTCTGTCTTGCATTAGGAGAAGATTGAGGACTATTAGCAACAGGTGATTGATTATTTTTACTAACCATTAACTCAAGTTGTTGTAAGCGTAATTGCAAACTCCTAACATCAGACTCTAAATTATTAACGCGAAAATCAACTTGCTGCGGTAAAGCAGAACTTAATAAAACACTACTCCAAAAAATAAACACACACATCCCAGTTACTAACCATCTTTTTAAGATCATATTATCAATTACTTAAATAAAAAATAAAAATTGTAGGTTGGGTTGACAAAGGAAACCCAACAAAATTGCTAATTAATCAATTTCTATTTATCAGCTTGCAAAGAAGAAAATAGATTTTTCCAATCTAGATTATTAGCAATTGTTTCACTCTCCTTAACTTCAAAAGTGAGATAACTTGCTTTTGGTTCTTTAATTGCTCTAACACAAATTTCCGCAACATCATCACGGCTAACTTTTCCTTTAATATTATCACCTTGCTCAAAAATTAACTCCTTCCCTCCTGCTGCTTCCGTCAAAGCACAAGGTCTAATAATTGTATAGGGAATACCACTTGCTTTCAGACTTTCTTCTCCTCGCAACTTCCAAGTTAAAATTCCTCCCAATTGGTCATTTAATCTCACTGCTGGTGGTTCTTCATCTAAATTAATTCCTGGTCTTCCAGGACGAGTTACCCCAGCAGAACTGATTAATACAAATTGAGGTAAAGTTTCCCCCCCATAAGCTTGAATGGAAGCAACTTCCAGCGCGAACCCCCCCGGATTAAATGCAGGATTTAAAGCACCATCATATTCAAACTTACTCAACATTAATTGCACAGAACAAACTTTGCTAATGTCCATTGGTGGACAGTCTTTAACAATTTTGGCACGAAATACGGGAACTAAATCTGTAAAAGGAATCTGAATATCTAGCCAAGTATTAGCAACAGTATCAAAAGAATAGCTATAACCAACACCATCCCAAGTTGACTCTGTGCGGATAAATATTTTATAACGTTGTCCATCACCTTTAACCCGCAATTTCACACCTTGATAGCCAGATAAATCCAGCAGAGGTGAAAAATTCTTAGTTCTCACCGAAGCAAACCCCCCAGAATTAGCAGTAGAAACATTACCTGTAAATACTGCTGTATTTTCCCTAATTTGGAAACTACTAGCACTAACACCCCCCATAACCACATCATCTAAAGCACCCCAGATATTTTTGATTTCATCTGATGGTTTCGTAAAATCAAATATCGGTTTTTCACCCGCAGCAACCAGATATTTTGCGGCCGCTGTTACTAAATTTTTCACACCTTGATATTCAACATTTTCTGGTGTATCCCCGACAATTTCCGGCAGATAAAATTTCACACCTTGATTATATTTTGCTCTATCGGGTGTATCTCCCTCCACAGGTTGAACACGCACTGAGGTACAACAAATTACAGCTTGAATATTAGCTATAACTAAATTTGTCAAAGTCTCTGGTTTGGTAATATCTCCAACTACCAAATTAATATCATCACCCAAAACTTGCCGCGCTTTTTCAATATCCCGAACTAAACAGCGCACATTATAACCCTGTGTTATTAATTTCTTAACAACTCGTTTACCCACACCACCCGTTGCACCAGCTACCAGAATTACAGCCATATTTCCTCCTTGTTTTGGTCTATCTTGATAATCTGTGGAACTACCTGGAAATAATTTTTGAATCCAATTAAGAATCGGAAATACTTCAAAGTAAGTTAGGGTTTTAATGAACCTGCATAAATCCCATTGAGAACGGTTGTTATTATTCATAGTTACGATTTAAACATGGTATTTTAGTGTTATTGTATCAATTTTTTGTAGATTTAGATCCCCGACTTCTTTGAGAAGTCGGGGATCTGGATAGCCAGATTACTATTTTTTGGTATAATGCTCATAGAATATGATAATTGCCGTGATGAGCCAATTTGCCAACGCCCAAGCTGAATATGAAAAATTTCCTGAAGAATTTACCAGCATTATTATTAGTACGGTAAATACACAAGGCATCCCTAATGCTAGTTATGCTCCTTTTGTGATGGATGATGATAAGAACATCTATATTTATGTGAGTGGACTAGCTACTCATACGCAAAATATTCAAAATCATCCTTTTGTAAGTGTTCTATTTATTGATGACGAAATTAAAACTAAACAGATTTTTGCTCGTCGGCGGTTAAACTTTGATTGTACCGCAAATTTGCTAGAAAGGGAAACTGAAAAATGGCAGCAAATTGTTGATAAATTTCAGCTTCGTTTTGGAGAACTGATTTCTACATTACGCAGTTTACCAGATTTTCGGATTTTGCAACTGACACCGAATAGCGGACGGTTTGTAATTGGGTTTGGGGCTGCGTATAATATTAGTAATGATAATATAAATCAACTTGTACAAATTACCAAGGATTCACTTTCATAATTATGCTGAAATTTCAACCTCCGGGTTTTGGTAGTAAATTCATTCATACATCTTTGGGGGCAATGGTTTATTATACCCAAATTAGCACTCCTTGGGAAAATACCAAAAATCAAGATTTACCACCATTATTGTTTCTACATAACTTTGGTGGTGGTGCGTCTGCTTATGAATGGTCAAAAATTTACCCAGCTTATGCGTCAAAATATCGAATTTTAGCCCCGGATTTAATTGGCTGGGGAAAATCTGCTCACCCTGTGAGAGATTATCAAATTGAAGATTATTTAACGACGATTCTTGAGTTCATTTCGCAAACTTGTGATCAACCTGTAACCGTCATAGCATCTTCTTTAACTGCGGCTTTTACTATTCGTCTGGCTGTTACTTATCCCGATTTATTCAACGCTTTATTTTTAGTTTGTCCTGCGGGTTTTAATGATTTTGGAGAAGGTGCAGGGAGAAGATTACCACTTTCTTTAATTAATACACCGTTAGTAGATAATTTAATTTATGCTTTAGGTGCAGAAAATGAAATTGCAGTGAGAAACTTTTTGCAGAGTTTTCTATTTGCTAAACCGGAAAGAGTGACACAAGAAATGGTGTCAGCTTATTTAAGTTCTGCACAAAAATATCAAGCTAAGTTTGCAGCTTTGTCTTTTTTACGAGGAAATTTGTATTTTGATTTGAGTTTATATATTCAACAGCTTCAAGTTCCCACTGTGATGTTGTGGGGCGAAAATGCCCAATTTACAAATATGCAATTAGGACGACGGTTAGCAAATTTAAATACTGAGGCAATTCAGGGTTTTCATGAAATACCCGATACGGGAATTCTGCCTCATTTAGAAATACCAGCAGTTGTGATAGGAATTTTGCAAAAATACAACAAAACTGGAAAATTAGAAATCTAAAGGACTAAAATTATCTGTGTTCATCTGCGTTTATCTGCGTTTAATTCTGACTTCTTGTCCGCAAAAGGTTTACACCATCAAGAAAGTTGTAATATAGAAAAAGTAACATAGCTCTTCACTCACCACAACCAATGACATCAACTCTGCTGAAATTTCCACGCCTTAATGCACCTACGCTGCACTATTTACCCAACGGTTTGACGATTATCGCCGAACAAATGCCGATAGACGCGGTTAATCTTAACCTCTGGGTAAAAACCGGTTCTGCAATGGAGTCAGATGCTATTAATGGTATGGCTCACTTTTTAGAACACATGATTTTTAAGGGTACGCAGAAACTCATTAGTGGTGAATTTGAACGCCGGATTGAAGAGCGCGGTGCGGTGACTAATGCTGCTACTAGCCAAGACTACACCCACTATTACACCACAACTGCGCCTAAAGATTTTGCCGAATTAGCTCCTTTGCAAATAGATGTTGTTTGTAATCCGAGTATTCCTGATGATGCTTTTGAACGGGAACGATTAGTAGTTTTAGAAGAAATTAGACGTTCTGAAGATAATCCTAGACGACGAATTTATCGTCATGTCATGGAAACTGCTTTTGATTCCTTACCTTATCGTCGTCCTGTACTGGGACCTGAATCTGTTATTTCTCAAGTTAAACCGCAACAGATGCGAGATTTTCATGCTCATTGGTATCAACCTCAGTCAATTACAGCAGTTGCTGTGGGTAATTTACCAGTAGAAGAATTAGTAGAAATTATTGCGGCAGAATTTAATAAAACTTATCAACAAACTACCAATAAACTAACACAAACAGCAGCAATTCCTGAACCTGCATTTACAGAAATAGTCCGTCGGGAAGTTGTTGATGAAACTCTCCAACAAGCAAGATTAGTGATGATGTGGCGAGTTCCTGGATTGATGGAGTTAGATGAAACTTATGCGCTTGATGTTGTAGCGGGTATTTTAGGACATGGGAGAACATCTAGATTAGTGCAAGATCTACGGGAAGAACGGGGTCTGGTATCTTCAATTTCTGTGAGTAATATGAATAATCTATTACAAGGTGTGTTTTCGATTTCTGCTAAATGTGATGTAGAAAATTTAGCGGCTGTGGAAGCAGGAATTATTCAACATCTTCGCAGATTACAAACAGAATTTGTCAAAGAATCAGAAATTGCCCGTGTTCAACAACGAGTAGCTAATCGGTTTATATTTGGAAATGAAACACCAAGCGATCGCGCTGGGTTGTATGGTTATTATCAGTCATTGATTGGTGACTTAGAACCAGCCTTTAATTACCCCCAATATATTCAAGCACAAGCAGCCACTGATTTAATCCAAGCTACAAAAGATTATCTGTCCCCAGATGCTTATGGTGTCGTTGTCATCAAGCCTGTTTAGTTAAACCTCATCGAAGATAAAAATCGTAGATTAGTTGTTAAACCCTTACAGTTAAGTAGGTGAACACAATAAAACCAAACTGTGTAAAGAAATGTAAAATCCCCCAAACCCTCTTCACTCTTGCCTTTTGCCTTTTGCCTCTTGCCTTGCCATAACGACGATTTTCAATGCTAACCTACTTACCCAAACTATCAAAGATAGTGAATTCAAAGTTGACCAAATCCCCTCCACTAATTTGAGATTTGCGGCTGCTGTGGCAACTTTTGGGATGATATTACGTGATTCTGAATACAAAGGGAATGCTAACTATGATTTGGTGATGAAATTAGCAACTCAAGGTCAGGGGGAAGATCAGGAGGGCTATCGGGGTGAGTTTATGCGTTTGGTAGAGAAATCTAGAAATTTAATGATCAAAAAGTGATGCAATACTGAGCAGTTAAGGAAATATAGTAATCTTATTTGATTTGTGATAGCGTAGCGTGCCGTAGGTATACATTGCAAGAGTCAGATCCCCGACTTCTTAAAGAAGTCGGGGATCTTATTGCTATAAAACCATCCTCTAGAAAGATGATCTATATCAGCAGGGGAAATAAATTAGTGACCATATCAACTCAGAATTAATCTCAATTAAATTGTGAGAAAAAAGAGATTATTTAACTTTTTAGGATTGGTAATAACAATAGCGATCGCTCTTATTAGTTGTCATAATTTGCTATTACCAAAATCACCCCCACCCATTACCGTCAAACTCAGTGGTTGGACAGGTAATCCTCTAGAACAAACACTGTTAAAACAGGTAATCCAAGACTTTGAAAGGCAGGAGTCCCAGATCAAAGTCAAATATGAAGCGATCGCCGATCAATATATGGATGTGATTAAAACCCGCCTAGTAGGAGAAGCCGCACCAGATGTATTTTATCTTGACGCTTTAGAAGCCCCTTTTTTAATGGGTCAGAATGTCCTAGAACCCCTTGATAAATACATTAACCCCAAATTTGACATCACAGACATAGAACCCAACCTCCTCAACAATTTTACCTACCAAAATCATATTTATGGTTTACCTAAAGACTATTCCACCCTAGCCCTATTTTATAACAAACAAGCATTTACTCAAATTGGTTTAACCAATCCACCAACCACATGGGAACAACTCCGTACCTATGCCAAACAATTAACAGGCAAACTGAATAAATATGGCTTTGGTGAAATTCCCGAATTAGCCCGTCAGGCATATAAAATTACCGCTTTTGGCGGAGAAATTATTGATAAAAATGGTTATGCTACCTTTGCCAATGATCCAGGTTTGCAAGGTTTAGAATTAGTCATTAATCAATATCAAAAAGACCGTTCTTCCGCTCAAAAATCTGATGTCGGTACAAATTCAGGGAGTGAAATGTTTGGACAAAATAAGGTAGCAATGGTAATTGAGGGGAATTGGGCAATTCCCTATTTGCAAGAAACCTTTCCCAAACTAGAATTTGCCACAGCAGAGATTCCTAAAATTAATCATCAGAAATCTACAATGGTTTTTACTGTTGCTTATGTCATGAATAAACAAACACAGCATAAACTTGCAGCTTGGAAACTTATTTCCTATCTAACAGGAAAAGAAGGCATGAAAAAATGGACAAGCAAAGGATTTGCATTACCGGCTCGTAAATCAGTAGCACAGCAATTAGGCTATGATCAAGACCCTCTTAGAGCATCATTAGTAGCAGGAGTTAATTATGCCACACCCTGGCAATTAGGCAAGTATCCCGCCGCAATTATCAACAACTTTGATAATCAATTTATTAGTGTTTTGCTAGGACAACAACCATTGAAACAAGCAATGTTAAAAGCGCAAAATGCAGCCAATCAACAAATTCAGGCAGATATGTAGTGTTTGTAATTAAAACTTGTACCCGACTCCAATTTTTCTATTCCTTTCTTCCTTTGCGCCTTTGCGTGAGATATAAAAATGTGTTTCATTTACCAGAAAATCACTGTAATAGACAAATCAAACAAAATTTAACAGCTTATTTATTCATAACTCCCAGTATTTTAGTTTTAGGCACATTTGTAATTTTACCTATACTCTATGCCGTATTTCTTTCCTTACATAAAGTGCAAATGCTAGGAGGGATTCATTACCAGTTTTTCGGATTAGGTAATTTCCAAAGATTGCTAACAGATGAAAGAGTAGAAATTGCTTTAAAAAATACCGCAGAATATGTAGCCATTGTTGTTCCCACTCAAACTATTTTAGCTTTAGGTTTAGCTGTAACACTCAATTCTGGCATTCGCGGGAAAAATTGGTGGCGAATTCTTTACTTTTTACCAACAGTCACATCTTCCGCCGTATTGACACTAATTTTTATGTGGATTTATAACACAAATGGACTCCTAAACAATTTTTTAGCTTTCCTAAAATTACCTATTTATAATTGGTTAGGAGATCCATCTGTTGCTCTTAAAGGAATTATGATCATGAATATTTGGTCAACAGCACCGTTTTTTATGGTGATTTATTTAGCAGCTTTACAGGACATCCCCCAAACCCTTTACGAAGCCGCAGAACTTGATGGTGCTAATAGTTGGGAACAGTTTCTTTATATTACCTTGCCTTTATTAAAACCGGTGACTTTCTTCGTCATAGCAATGGGGATAATTGGGACTTTTCAATTATTTGATCAATCTTATATATTTTCTGGAGGAACTGGTGGACCAAATAACGCTACACTCACCTTAGTTTTGCTAATTTATCAAACCGTATTTCGGAATTTACAGATGGGATATGGTGCAGCGATCGCTTTTTTACTAGCATCTGTAATTATTATCCTCACATTAATTCAGAGACAATTCTTCGGAGGTTATAAAATTTGAATAAAATCCTTGATATTTTCTGGTTTAAAGTTCTATTATATATCTTCCTCACAGTTTATGGAATTATCACCATAATTCCCTTTCTTTGGGCATTTTCCGCATCATTTAAGCCCCTTCCTGAAATCATTAGTGGTGAGTTTAATTTCATCCCCAAACATTTTACTCTTGATAACTACAAACAGATATTTCTGCAAGAACCTTTATTTTGGCGATGGTTATTTAATAGTGTAATTATTGGCGTTACCGTCACAATTTTAAACTTACTATTTAACTCAATGGCAGGTTATGCCCTAGCCAGATTACATTTTCATGGTAAAAGTTTCTGGTTCTTCCTAATTTTGACAGTCTTAGTAGTTCCAGCGCAAATTACCCTAATTCCCACATTTTTAATTCTCAAAGCCATCGGCTGGTTAAATTCATACCCAGGGATGATAGTTCCGAGTATGGTTAATGCTACTTTTATTTTCATGATGCGGCAATTCTTTGTTAATTTCCCTAGAGAATTAGAAGAAGCCGGTCAACTAGATAGTTTAAATGCCTGGGGAATTTTTTGGCACATAGTTTTACCTCTAGCCAGACCAGCATTAGCCGCACAAGCGATTTTTGTATTTATGGGCAGTTGGAATAATTTTTTACTGCCCGTAGTCATTCTTTTTGACCCAGAAATGTTCACCTTACCCTTGGGACTAAACACCTTTAAAGGTCAATATATCAGCTATTGGAACTACATTATGGCAGCCTCAATGGTATTCACCCTGCCCGGTTTAGCCATTTATGCCTTCTTTAACCGCTACTTAATTCAAGGTATTACCTTTACCGGTAGTAAAGAATAATTCCTCAAACTCTTCCTCTCTGCGCCTCTGCGCCTCTGCGTGCAAAAATTCATCCTTTCCTGCCCACAGCAACACAATAAATAGCCGCATGACGTTGCCCATCAATCCCCAACATAGCGTTTAAACTCATATCATGAAATCCACCGAGACAAAGACTGTCCAGCCCCAATTGCACAGCCATTAAACTTATGTTTTCAGCTTGATGACCAGCTTCCAACAGTGCAAAACGATAGCCTCGCGCTCCATATTTGCCCATTGAGCGCATAAAAACCGACGTGAACACAAACAGAGCATTGGCATTGACAATATAATCTTGCTGCAAAAATGCTTCTATAAAATCTGTTGGTACAGCATCATTCACCCAATGTAAACCGTGTCCGCGAGGTTCATAGTGATAAAGTCCGGCAACCAAACCCTCCACTGCTTGTGTAGATACGAACACCTCCAGGGGATACAATCCTCCCGCAGAAGGAGAGTTGCGAGCCTCATAGCATTGATTATCTACCTCACGCAGTCCATTGAGTCCACACCCTGCATCCAGTAGTTGCGCTAAGGAGACAAGTGGCATCACCTGATTTTCAAATGATCGCACAGAACTACGCCGTGCTAAAAGTTCCGACAGCGGGTTATCACGTGGTGCTGGTGGCAATTCCAGAAAGGGATCTTCTGGCAGATATCGCAGTTCAGTAGCCGGAACACGCTTGACATAACTTTTGGGGACTGGAGAGTTCAAATGATAGAGAAGAGCTAACTCCAGAGGTTCATTGACTGTGTGCATTGTTCTAATTTCCTCGTTTTAAGCCATCGGATGTGGGCAGGGATTCAAGTCATTTTTGGTACGTCGGCCACCATAACCTAACCTTTCTGGGACTGCAAACAACCGTCGAGTTCCCAGTGGCTCTTGTCCATAACCAAAATAGATAGGAACTAATTCACTGGCTAAAGTCCGCACGACTCGGAAACCAAGAGAGGCGATATCAGGGGCGGTAATTTCCACTACATAAGGTTCAACACCCACTGAATTCAACTTGGCAACTACTGATTGCAAATTTTCCGCTTCTGATTTAGGTTCATAAATTGGTAAATCTTCAACTTGGCAAGATTGATGATGATGAAATAAGAAATCCAACTCACTCAACCGAGAGGTTGTATAGAAAAAAGCGTTGTGATCATCCAAATTCTGAACATCACTATATTGATGAAGATTAGCCCCAGCACCAGTTTTCATCCGTTCTATGTCGCCAAAGCGAGCCTGACAAACTTCAAAAACTGCCTTGTGAAAAGCCGTTGCTCCATCAAGATGACATCCCATACCAGTGGAAACAGCGGGACCTTTGCCCGAACGGTCAATTAACATAGCCATGAAAACTGGGACTTGAATATCAGTAATCAACTGGAAGACAACTAACTCAATGCCAAAGCGGGCATAGTGGCGGGCAATTTCCGTCTCAATTCCTGGCAGGTGGTCAAAATAGATGCGCGGAGCGGGGAGACGATTTAACCAAGTAATGATGAAAGCATCGCGTTCAATTAATTCGCACAAACCCCTGTAGGCTGCAAACTCCCAAGATGGTCCACTAGCCATACCGTTAGTAGTGACAGGTAAAATATGATCTCCTGGTTGGTTGCCATCCCAGTCTAAATAAACCAAAAACGCTGGAATTAAAACCTGTTGGTTACTAGATAAAGAAAGGGCATTTATCCACGAAGTCTGCATTGTGGGATTAAAAGCTGGAAAAGGGAAATTTGGATCAGAGTATTGTTGGTTAGAAAAAGGGGAAAAAACCGCAGGAGAAACGGCACGATTACCTAATTCTTCATAGTTACTAACAGTCAGTTGCCGATGATCAACAATACCACCGCAGTATCTTTCTATAGCTTCGCCCACAGCCCCAAAAATGGCTTGTTCATCCGTCATGCCTCTGCCGACACCGTAGCGTAAATCATCCTGCTGTTTGCGAAGCTGGAAATTTGCTAATTCGGCTTGCCACAAAACCGGGAAATCGAACTCTGTATAAGGCTTGGTGAATCTATCTAAGGATCGAATAATGCCAGTATGGGGGCTGACTAAATCTTGCCAGCGGGGACTGGCGATCGCCCCTGGTACTGCGCTCTGCGAAATCGCTGTATTCACTGTGTTCTCTCCTATCTCCTATCTTTTTCCGTTCCCTGTTCCCTGTTCCCTATTCCCTTTCTTTGGTGAACAATGGGGACAACCTGGTTTCTTGAGAACAACATTGTGAGTCAGCTTTGTACCAAGTAAGTCTATATGTAGTAATTTTCCGTCAGTAGCCATAGGTAGACCGAGCATCATCTTCACCGCATCAAGAGCCATATAACTTCCCACCAACATCTGACCTATTGGTAAATTTTCCCGTAGTCGTGGTTGAGAACGCCGTTCCCGGTTGAGCAACTGTTCAACCGCCAATTCCGCCTCTGGAAACTTAGAACAAGCCATAGACCGCATCCGATAGCATAGATAACAGGGTCCATCCTTGGCAAAAACCAGTGGACCGACATTTCCCTCAATCCCAGCCGCCCCACCCGGTAGCAATGGGCGCTGCATCTTCAGGCATAGTCTATTTAGACGATAGGCTAGATTTACAGATACGGCATCAGTAGCAACAATCACTAGATCAACATCCGCCAACAAAGGATTGATGGTTGTATCGTCATTTAAATTATCTGTAACAATCTCAGTTTGAGTAACTCCACCAATGGCTTCAATTTGTCGAGCCGCTTCCACACCCCGAAAAGCACCAATTTTATTCAATACTGAGCCTGACATCATCAAGGAATCCGACGGCAGGATACAGGCATCATCGCACAAACGGACAAAACCAATACCAGCAGTAGCCAGATTAATTGCTGCTATCAGTCCCGAACCTCCCAGTCCAAAAACAGCAATCCTGGCATTAGCTAAGTGTTTCCGAGCATCTTTTTGGTTAAAGCCTAATTCATGATAAAGACTAATTTGAGGCAGTAAATAAGCACGACTATCTAAATCATCTGGATTTTCCAAAGACTCTTCCACTAGGCGATTGTCCATCAAAAACTCTAAACATTGATTTAGAGAAGAATCGGTCAATTGTTCGCCAATAGCATCGCGGATTTCTCCTATTGTGCGAGAGCCGTCTAGTAAAGGTAAAACAATTTTTTCTACATTATGCAAAGCGTGACCCTGTACTCTCAGGGTTCGCCGTGTCGTATTAAATATCATACTTTCTTCGCCACTGCAATCTGCCGGCATTACATTAATGACAACGTGTTCTAGTAGCCGGAGCCGCTTACCATCATTTAATTTCATAGACTTTATTGCAAAAATTGAATCCTGCTATCAATAGCAATTAAAAGAATTAAAAACCCTGTTTTTGCTAACAAAAAATATTGAGAAAAAACAGGGTTTTTATTACGCTTTTTCAGCCAGATGTTGGGTATCTAAACTCAAAAAACTCGGTTTCTTGAATTACTGAATTGCTGTTCTATCTCTAGGTTTAGTTAGTATCCAAATCCAAGTTCATCAGTGTCTTCCAACACACTTGATACTGTTGCATGACATCCTCCACAACCACCACAAGGTCTACCACAACCACCGCAAGGTCTACCACATCCACCACAAGGTCTACCACATCCACCACAAGGTCTACCACATCCACCGCATCCACCACAGCCACCGCAATGAGCAAACCATCTTTGGGTGGTTTCAGAGTCAAATACTCCCGACATTGCTAATTTTTCTAAAGTTGCTATTTCCTCCTCAGACAACAGAAGTTTCTCTAATTTGTCGGCTTGATCTACCAAACGCATTTCTATTGTTGGTTGATTCAGTGTTTTTTCTGCCAGCATTGTCACTTACTCCTTTTAAATTGAATTCAATAACCTGTTTGCACATCTGTATTTGAGTTTATGAAAAGCTGTGATGATTTTTTGAGTCATTCAGTATTCACAAGTTTGAAGAATAATCAAAAAATCAAGCAATCACTAATGCCTAACTATTATCCCGATACAGATATAGTTAAAAAGCATGAAGACTCATTCTTAAGATTTCACTAGTCCACAAAAGAGCAAAACCAATTTATAATCAATGCGGGGAAGTATCAGATGAGATTTATATTTCGTAAAACCTTGTCTTTTAGGAAAATTGCTCTTGTCAGAATTGCCAATTATGTCTTCATTTGCTTATCCAACTTCTACAAGAATATCTTTTTCTAGACAATTTTCTTCTTTCTTGAGTAGTATTATTTTATCTCTTAATAGATTCAGGCTCAATTTATAAAATTGTGCTAATGATGAATCAAATTCTTATAATTTAAAGTAATTTTGTAGTTAAAGCCAATTTAAAATAATGCTCATAGGTAGGTGAACACAATAAAATCAAAGTGTGTAAAGAAAAGTAAAATCGCCCAAAGCTTCTTCACTCTTGCATGATTGCCTCTTGCCTTCCCATAACGACAATTTTCAATGCTAACCTACTTAGCTGATTTAAAAGCGTAGTTCTATTTCTTTATAGTTACTCCTTTAGTAAGATTGTCAGACAGCATACAGTTGAAAAATTTTAAAATATTCATCCTTAAGAAGTGGAGAACAAAAATTTTCAAAAGTAAGATATTAAGTTAATAGACAGCAAAATCCGAAAAATCTCTGATAAATTTGCTAGTAAATGATTAAACTTCTCCGGTAAAGATTGTAGAGACGTTCCATGGAACGTCTCTACAAGGGTTTCAAACTACGCACTAAAAGGGATGAAATTTGATCACTGCATATTTTATTTTTGAAGAATCTCTCCCAAGTAATAGATCTAGTTATTACTTAGAAAATATCAAACTTTTGGAAATCAGGGAATTATCTAACAGCTTATAAAAAAAATCAGGGTTAATTAATGAGTGATTTAAGAGTTTGGGTGGAAGATTATAGTAGAGTTTTATGGCGTTCCTTACCCTTGTTATGGACAGCAGCACCTCAAGAAATGGTGTTTTTGATTGCTGTAACCTTATTGCAAGGGTTTCTTCCTGGGGTTAGTGTTTGGATTACCAAACTAGTGGTAGATACTGTCGCTACAGCCTTAACAACTGGTAAAGCATTAGATGATTCAATTTTGTGGCTTTTAGTAGCAGCATGGGTGGGAGCTTTGCTATTAGAAAACCTTCTCTATCCTTGGATATTGGCACTTCAAGGAAATCTCAATGATAAATTAGCGGCTCACATTAGTTTATTATTAATGCGAAAAGCTGATAGTTTTTCGGACTTGAGCCGATTTGAAGATGCTGAATTTTATGATGAGTTACAAATTCTTCAACAACAAGTTAGCTATAAACCCTTAAACTTAGTTGAAAATTTGGTGGAATTAAGCCGCTCATTGATTACTTTAATCGTGGTAATTGGGCTATTAATTCCCCTGGCTGTTTGGATACCATTGGTAATTGCGATCGCCACTATACCCCAGATCGTAGTTTCTTCCCAATATGGTAGAGAGATTTGGATCACTTTATTTGAAAACAGTCCCCAATCTCGGAAAATGCAGTATTACACGACAGTAATGCTCACTGATACCTATGCCAAAGAAATCAGGTTGTTTCAGCTAGGTACATTTTTTATGCAGCTTTACGGGCAAGCATTTCAATCTTTACATCAATCTATGCGTCATCTGCGAGGTAAACAAGCATTTTGGTCATCTAGTTTAGCTATTCTCAGTACATTAGGAAACGGATTTTCTTTCTATTGGGTAGTCAAGCAAGCTTTTAGAGGACAGTTAAGCCCAGGAAGTGTCCTTTTATTCGTACAATCATTAACTTACTTCCAGAATAATTTAGAAAGATTTGTCAGTCATTGGTTGGATTTATTCGAGAATATTATCTATATGCAGCAGTTTTTCAACTTTCTCGACAGTCCCACCCCAATGGTATTGAACATACCTGGAGAAAAAATCCCCACTCCGATTCGTGCAGGTATTACCTTTGATCAAGTTGATTTTCACTACCCAGATGGTAGATTAGCACTCAAGGATATTTCCTTTACCCTTTACCCAGGACAAACAGTAGCCATAGTTGGAGAAAATGGCGCAGGTAAAACCACTCTAGTTAAGCTATTAACCAGGCTCTACGACCCCACCACAGGACGGATTATCGTTGATGGTATAGACCTGAGAGATTTGAACTTAGAGCAGTGGCGGCAGCAAATTGCGGGGGTTTTCCAAGACTTTGGACATTACTCGCTCACCCTGGGAGAAAATATCGCATTAGGAAACCTAGCCGCCCTAGAAAATCGAGAAATTCTCAGATATGCAGTAGAAAAAGCCGATATCGTCAAACTAGTGGATGATTTTCCCAGTGGAGAAGATACACAATTGGGTAAACAGTTTGGCGGTACAGAACTTTCTGGAGGACAGTGGCAAAAATTAGCTCTAGCTCGTGCCTTTGTCCGCCAAGAAGCCCAACTACTCCTTCTAGATGAGCCTACCGCAGCACTAGACCCCCGCAGCGAGTGTGATTTTTACCTACGCTTTGTGGAACTAGCGGAAGGGAAAACTACCATCCTGATTACCCACAGATTAGCCTCAGTGCGAATGGCTGACCGCATCTTAGTCCTCAAAGATGGTCATTTAATTGAAGATGGCACTCACCAAGAACTTTTACAACTGGGAGGCGAATATACCGCCCTCTGGAATATGCAGGTAGAACAGTACGGAGTGTAATACAAAAAAACTTAATTCTAGGACTTACGCAGAAATCATCTTCCACTCTCATTTCTCTGTGTCCTCTGCGCCTCTGTGGTTCGTTATTCCATCAGTCATGAACATCAAAAATCCGATTCCTTGGCTCATTGGGCTGACTGCATTTGGTTTATCTGGAATGGGTATTGCTTACTTCAGCCATTGGTATCAACCCAGCAAAAAAGATATTACAGATTTAACAGTCCCTGTGACTACCAGCAACTTAAACATTAAAATCAAAACCAATGGAGTCGTGCAACCAGTTCGCAAAATTAACATTAGCCCAAGAGAAGCCGGTCGAATTGCCAAACTCTATGTAGATGAAGGTAGTTCTGTCCAAAAAGGACAATTAATCGCAGAAATGGAGCGTCAAGCCTTTCAAGCCCAGGTGAATCAGTATCGAGCGCTGTTATGGAAGGCAAAAGCCGAATTACAAGAAAAGCGTAAGGGTTATAGACCAGAAGAAATTGCGATCGCTCAAGCTGATGTACGTAAGTATACAGCCCAAGTCCGGGAAGCTGAATCTCGCTTGGTATTAGCCTCTCAACGAGTTAAGCGTAGGCAATATCCTGTATCTCAAGGAGCAATCTCCCGTGATGAACTAGATGCGGCTTTAAATGAAGAAAAAAGTGCTAAAGATAACTTAGAACAAGCTAAATTTAGTCTGATATCTGCCCAACAACAACTGAAAAAACTACTTTCCGGTTATCAAACTGAGGAAATTACCAAAGCCGGTGCTGAAGTAGCTCAAGCAACTGCCCAATTACAATTTTACGAAAATCAGTTAGAAAATACTTTCATTCGCGCTCCTTTCTCTGGCTTAATTACCCGACGTTTTGCCCAAGCGGGGGACTTTGTAACTCCAAATACTTCTGTTTCCACTAATGAAGGGGGAACTAGTGCCTCCATTGCCGAATTATCCAGTGGTTTGGAAATAGAAGCTAAAGTTCCCGAAGTAAATATGGCGCAGATTCAGAAAAATCAGCCTGTAGAAATTCGCCTTGATGCTTTTCCTGATCAAGTTTTTCAAGGGAAAGTCCGTTTGATTGCCCCCAGAGGAGTTAAGGAAGAAAATGTCACATTTATGCGAGTCAAGATTGCTTTGGCAACGGGTCAAGATAAACTCAAGGTAGGGCTAAATGTGAAGTTAACTTTTCTAGTAAATGACATTCGCAATGCTTTGGTAATTCCTTCGGCTGCTGTGGTTTCTGGTAAACAGGGGCAAGTGGGTGTATTGTTACCAGATAAGGATAATCAAGCCAAATTTCATCCGATACAGGTAGGAATTACTTCTGGTGATAAAACGCAAATTTTGGGCGGACTTTCTGAGGGTGAACGGGTTTTTATCCAACCACCAGCTAATCAATTAATTGATGGTGTTGATCGTCCTATGGGATCTTAGGGATTTCTAATTAAAAAAATACTTAAATAAACGAACCACAGAGACACAGAGAACACGGAGGAATGAGAGTTTAAGAAATTTTTTGCTTTAGGTGGTTGGGTGTTTTTTATTTGCAGGTTTCTTGGTGTAAGGAGTCAGCAGAAGAAATTTATCTTTTTATCGTTTTAAATTATGAATTTGCTAGAAAGTGTGAACATGGCTTTTGCAACTCTCGCTGCTAATAAACTCCGTAGCGGACTAACTATGCTGGGAATAATTATTGGCAATGCTTCTGTTATTAGTATGATTGGGATTGGACAGGGCGCACAAAATCTTGTATTGGGCAAACTTGAGGCTTTTGGCGCAAATCAACTCACGGTATATAGTAATTTTGAAGATGATGAAGGCATGAAATTTCCTGATGCCCAATTGGTGTTATCAGACGCAGAAGCAATTAAAGCTCAAGTTCCTAGTGTTAGCAAAGTTGCTCCTATAGATGAGCAGAAAATGCCAATTAGCTTTAATAATAAATTAACATCCACAACTGTTAAAGGAACTACGTCTGATTTGCTCGCTGTGCAAAATCTTGTTCTTGCCACTGGTAGAATGTTTAATCAAAAACAACAGCAACAACAGGCTCAAGTCACTGTTTTGGGTGCAGAAACTAGCCGCAAGTTGTTCGGTGATGAAAATCCTGTGGGACAAGAAGTGATGATTAATAATATCTCGTTTCAAGTTATTGGTTTATTGCAATCAAAGGGTGCATTTGCTGGGGAGAATTTGGATCAAACTGCAATTGTCCCACTGACAACATTTGCTAATAGATTAGTTGGACGTAGATCAATATCTGATATTCCTCTCAGTTATATTTTAGTGACTGCCAAAAATAGAGATAGTGTTCGCGCGGCAGGTTTTCAAATTACTAATATTCTGGCTCGACTACATGGTAAGAAAGATGTGGCTGTTTTCGCTAATAAAAAGTTTCAAGAATTGGTAGTTCAGGTGACTAGTATTTTATCTTTATTATTAGCTTTAATTGCTGCCATTTCTCTGTTAGTAGGTGGAATTGGTATCATGAATATTATGTTAGTTTCTGTGACTGAACGCACTCAAGAAATTGGTTTACGCAAGGCAGTTGGGGCAACTCAGAATGATATTTTAGCGCAGTTTTTAATTGAGGCAATTATTCTCTCTCTTTCTGGCTGTTTGCTGGGGATAATTTTAGGAGTTGGGGGAACTATCCCCTTGGCATTTTTCACGCCTTTAACTCCTCAATTTCCTCTATATGCGATCGCTGTGGCTGTGACAATATCTGGTAGCATAGGCTTAGTTTTCGGTGTCTTTCCCGCCCGACAAGCTGCTATGTTAGACCCCATTGTCGCCCTCAGAAGTGGCTGATTATCTTAACTCCTGCTGTAATTCTGCCCGATAATCAGCTTGACAATGATATTGGGATAATTCTTTCCAGTTGAGTACGGCTTCTAACAAGTCCTGATAACCCAGTGTGTTGGGGTGCAGTCCGTCACTGGTGAGGCGATCGCTTCTCCATCCTTGACTCCGCTGCATCCATTGATCAAAAATATCTAAATAGGGAATTTGTCTTTGTTCACAAGCTTGTCGTGTTGCTTCTTTGTAGCGGTATTGGTCGGCATGATTATAGAATAAACAATCAAGGAAGGGCATTTTGCTTTCGTCTACGGGAACCATCCCCACAAACAGCACGGGGCAGAGTTTTTGAGATTGATCCAGCAATGTAGCGATTTCTGATTCAAACTGACTAAAATCTGTGTAATTTCTGCCGTTAGGACTTCTTAACCGAGGTGTATCGTTAACACCCACAGACAAAATAATCAAGTCAGGAACACGATTGCGGATTTCTCCCCGGTGACGAAATTCTGCTTCTAAACGTTGGCATATTTGTTGTGTGCGATCGCCCCTTACCCCCAAATTATAAAGCACATGACCCACACTGTCCGGTAACATCCACCACCGTCGCAATTGTTCCACCCAACCGCCTTTCTCTGGATCACCGTATCCATATACTAGGCTATCCCCCAAGGCGACAATCTTTAAAGGTTGACAAAGTTTTGGCGCTACAGATATTTGCATTAAGGTAGAAGTCGGAAAACTTGGCATTTCAAAAAG
Organism: Anabaena sp. 54; assembly: GCF_017355725.1. Taxonomy (NCBI): domain Bacteria; kingdom Bacillati; phylum Cyanobacteriota; class Cyanophyceae; order Nostocales; family Nostocaceae; genus Anabaena; species Anabaena sp. 54. The sequence goes on along the minus strand of NZ_JAAVWA010000009.1, from coordinate 93,458 downwards.
TAATGTAATGGATATTTCCAGAATATTCTATATATTTTTACACTATTACCACAAAGTAGGGGCGCAGGGCCTGCGCCCAATCATTGATTTTTTGCATTTCCCCAATTATAAATTAATTGGTAACACACTATAACTACCAAAAATTTTCAAAATTTCCGTATAATTTCGCAACTCTTCCAAAGCAGATTTCATAATTTGTGCATTTACATCTGCTTCAATATCCAAATAGAATAAATATTCCCCTAAAGAACGTTTTGTCGGACGCGATTCAATCCGACTCAGATTAATACCCAAATGAGCAAATACTGACAATACTTTCATTAATGCACCTGGTACATTGGCTGGCACGCTAAAGGCTAAAGATGTATGAGTACAATCAACGGGATGATTTTCTTCCCTGCTTACTACCCAAAACCGAGTGCAGTTTTCTGGATAATCATTAATCCCTCTGGCAAGAATAGGTAAATTATACAATTGTGCCGCCCGACTAGAAGATATAGCTGCTGTAGTGACCTCTTCTTCTAATCCCTGTAGTGCTTCAGTGGTTGAATTTCGGGGAATTAAATTGACATTTGGCAAGAACTGTGATATCCATTCTTGACATTGCGCTAACGCTTGAGGATGAGAATAGACAGTTTTAATATTATCTAAACTTGTGGCATAGGAAATTAATGTATGTTGGATTGGTAAAACTAAAGCTAATTGAATTTTTAAATTTCCTAATTGCCATAAGCTATCCATTGTCATGTTGACACTACCCTCAATAGAATTTTCCACCGGAACAACAGCTATGGCTGCTCGTTTATCGGCGATTGCTTGTAGGGACTGAGCAATGGTAGAATATGGACATAATTCAAAGCTTCTTTGAGAATTAATATCCGAATGGGCTTTTAACCAGTTGAGATAAAAAAAAGCCGCTTGTTCGGCATAAGTTCCTGGCGGACCTAAATGAGCGATTTTCTGGTTCATGCTGTTAAATTTGGCGAATTTGATGAATAATAAATTAAAAGTTAGATTTTTGGCAATTCAAATTGTTAAAAAATATTACAATTAAAAAACAAATGGTTTAATTTGCTCATGGTTACTAAGTTTATTGCCTCTCAATCGGTGGAAATTTCCCTTCCTAAGCAATCTATTCCTATTCAACACTACCTGCGGCAGCCTCAACGTTTAGTCAATGCCTTAGCTGATAATACAAGAATTCAACAACTTTCTGAAGAAGGTTTTCGATTAAAAATGCGTCCTCTGTCTTTTATGTCACTGAGTATTCAGCCGACTGTAGACATGAGAGTCTGGGCAGATGCCAGCGGTACAGTTTATTTGCGATCGCTCGGTTGTGAGATATTGGGTTTTGAGTATATTAACGAAAGGTTTGCACTGAATTTAAAAGGCTATTTGTCACCAGTTCAACTCAATGGTGAAACTTACTTGCAAGGGAAAGCTGATTTGGAAGTTTTAGTAGACATACCGCAACCATTTTCCTTTACACCCAAATCAATTTTAGAAACTACAGGGAATGGATTGCTCAAAAGTGTATTACTAACAATTAAGCAAAGATTGTTACATCACCTCTTAGCAGATTATCGTCATTGGGTAATCTCACAAACTCAAAATAACGAAACTGATCATAACATCACTGATAGCGGTAGTGTGGCGCAAGCCATATTACCAAGTTTAAATTTTGAGTAGTTTATGGAAAAATAAGGCAAATTTGGCAATTGTTCTCAAAAACTGGAAATCCAAAATCTCAAATCCAAAATCTCAAATCTCAAATTATTTGGCAGGGACGAAAAGAGCGACGATGTAAAGATGAAGGTCCGTATTTTTGAAGTGCGAGTAAATGACGCGGACTTCCATAACCTTTATTTTTTTCTAGATCATACAGGGAATATTTTAACGCTAACCGTTGCAGCAAATCATCACGCCAAACCTTTGCCATGATACTAGCTGCGGCAATATTAAGCGATCGCTCATCACCTTTGACAACTGTTTCTTGAGGTATTGGCAAATTCTTCACCAACTGATTACCATCAATCAAAAACAGTTCCGGCTTTACCCGCAACTTCAAAACAGCCCGCTTCATAGCCAAAAGAGTCGCCTGTAAAATATTCAACTCATCTATTTCCTTCGTTGTAGCATAACCAATTCTCCAATCTACAGCCAACGTGGCAATTTTTTGAGCCAGTTTAGTTCTCCGAGAACTAGACAACTTTTTACTATCCTTAATGTTATCTAACATCAGTATTGATAAAGCGTCTACTGGTAATATAACTGCCGCCGCTACCACAGGACCAAATAAAGCGCCCCTACCTACCTCATCTACACCCCCAACTGCACCCTGCATATTTGAGTAAGTAGAAAACTCTAACCAACTCGAATTATCCCAGGATGCAGGTTTAATGTCTGCCATTGTCTAAACTATGATTTGTTTGATTTATTTGATGTAGATGATTAATCGGAACTATGATTTATCTCATTGATTTGATTTACCTGATTGATTCATTAATCAATCAATTAATTAATCAATTAATTAATTAATCAATCACAAAAATCACACAAATCATGAAAATCACAGTCCAAAACCATCTGTATCTAAGGCTGATGAACGACGACGACGACGACGATTAGGAATAGAACTACTATTACTATCAGATTCTATTTCTTTTTCAATTTCCGTTTTTTCTTCAACTTTAGTTTCTTTCTCAGGTTCTATTTTTCCTTCAGCTTTAGTTGCTTTTTCTTCAGGAATTTCTGTCAATTCTGGAAATATTACTAATGGTGGAAAGGATGAATCTTCTTCTATCTCAAATTTTGATGTCGGTAGTTTAATAGCGACAACTTCAGGAAGTGTTTTTTCAGTAACAATTGGTTCAGGGACAACTTCAGATTCTTCAATAGGTGATTGTCCTGGTTGCACAACATTGATAATCACCGATCTAGGATTTTTTCCCTCCCGATCTAACTTGAGTAAAGGAGAAATTCCCATTTCAGCATAAGTATCCTGTTCCTTTGCTGACATTTCCACCGTAATCACCTCTGGTGGTTCTACCTTAATCGGGTCTAATTTTACCTTTGTCCGTTCTGGTCTTTCCGTCCAACCTGATTTATTAATAGTTGGGGGAGAGATTTCTGGTATTGGTAATTCAGGTTCTTCTAAGTCTAAATCTGGATCATTAACAAAAGCTAGAGGATTACTAGGTAAGCGGGATTCATCCTTACCGTTACCACCATTCACACTAATGCGGCTACGGCGGGTCCGGGTACGACGCTTATCATTTAATTCTTGGTAACTAGGATGATTGATCAGATGCAGAGAACTAAATTCCGGTTCAGTTTCAAATCCATCACCAAAGCCATCATAGACATCTTTTGGTGTCACTTGTGGCACACTACCAATATCAGGTATGCGAGTAGTGGGTGCAGGTGGACGAGATTCCCTTTGAGGCATGGGTACAAATCGCTCTGGGATGTCCGCAGCCGGGATAGGCAGACGGTTTTCTAGTTCTCCAGGTAATCTGACGGTATGTCCTAAGCCGCCACAAGTAGGACAAGTTTCGCCAAACAATTCATAAATGTTTTGACCTTGACGCTTACGAGTAAGTTCCACCAAACCTAGTTCAGTCAGTTGGGCAATTTGGGGACGGGCTTTATCAGCTTTAAGAGCTTTGTTAAAGTGTTCTAAAACTTGCATTTGATCACGTCGGGATTCCATATCAATGAAATCAACCACAATCACACCTGCAATGTTCCGCAACCGTAACTGACGAGCAATTTCCGCTGCTGCTTCGCAGTTTGTCCACAGCACTGTTTCTCTAGCAGTTGCCGAACGGGTGAATGAACCGGAGTTCACGTCTATGACTGTTAAAGCTTCCGTTGGTTGGATGATCACATAACCGCCTGATGGTAAATCTACCCTCGGTCTGAGGGCTTCACGGACGGCGGCATTGATGCGGAAATATTCTAAAATGGGTGAGCGATCGCGGTGATGATCAATTAACAGTCCTTGGGGTGTTTGTCCACCACTCCAGTTTTGTAAATACTGCTTCACTCGTTTTAAACCAGTGCTGGAATCAACAACTATGCGATTCACATCACTACCATACATATCTCTAAGAACGCGCTGAATAAAGTCATCATCACGATTCAGTAGAGCCGGCGCACGGGAAGTCACTGCTTCTTGCTGGACAATTTCCCACTGCTTTTGCAGCACTTCCAAATCTTCAATAATGGCTTCTTCTGGCTTACCTTCTGCTTCTGTGCGTACCAGTAACCCCATCCCTGCTGGTTTCACTAAAATAGCCAAAGCTCTGAGGCGGTTACGTTCACTTTCGCTTTTAATCCGTCTCGATAAATTTACCCCTCGTCCATAGGGCATTAACACTACATAACGTCCAGGTAATGTGATATTACCTGTGAGCCTGGGACCTTTTGATCCGGTTGGCTCTTTCATCACCTGCACTAAGGTTTTTTGTTGTGGTGTCAACAGTTCTGTGATTGCTGCTGCACTACGTTTCAGCCTTAATGGACCTAAATCAGTGACGTGAATAAATCCGTTGCGTTCTGGATCGCCGATATTGACAAAAGCCGCATCTATCCCAGGTAATACATTTTCTACTACACCCAGATAGATATCACCAATTTGGTGATGACCCGTAGCTACAACTAGTTCTTGTATTTGATCTTCTGAAAATACAGCAGCAATTTGATACTGCTCCGCGATGATAATTTGTTTTGGCATTCAATTTCCTCAAAAATTGGCAGCACCGCTGGGAATTACCAGGAATTTCTTTGTTATCCCGCTTGTCCTAACGGTCGCTGCTACAAGACGCTACTAGTAATAAAAAATTCCAACTTGAGTAGCTCTGCAAAGTTATGAAGAGCTAATGATACTGTGATTGCGTTTACACGCCGGATTATTCCTGGATAACTGCATATAGTTTAAGAACTTCCATCAACCGCCCTTGGCTGATTTCCCCTACTATACGCTGCTATTTAAACTTTGGATATCCGTAGATATCTGTTTCAAAGTTAAGATTCATTAAGTAAAGCTGACCATATCTAAATATAGCAACACACAAGGTAGTTAGGACATCAATTAATCATGAAACTCATCCCCAACCAGGGTTTTACTCCTGACTCGCTGACTCCTGACTTCTGACATCACACACGCATGGTAAAAAACCTCTGCGTCTAGATACGGTATCTCTTTGGGTTTACCATCTGCCGATGTAGGGAAATCTGCCTTAATCACTGGATTCACTATCCGTGTTTTTACTAGAAAGTCTAGCTAGGTGCAGATAACTCATGTGGTCATCCTTGTAAGAATTATGGCAGGGTTGTAATCTCTGTCAATACTTGTGTTGTACTTTTACAATTTAACACACTTGCATTCATAGCAATTGCTTAAAAGCCCGCAATAAAAGCAAGTCTTATTTAAGAGATGGACTTGGATCGGTCAATGGAGAAGTTAACGAAAGCTATTGTTATTGACACTCTGCGGTCTGAAGACACGCGGATTCTTTAAGACTTGCTTAAAAGGGACAGTCAAGTACCCCTTAGACACTCAAAACAATTACTAGTACGACAGGTATTGCAATTGTGCTTACTTTTAGATTGATTTAGTGCTTTCCGATGCCATCAGTTTTTAGTGTTAAACGCTCCATGCTTCACCATTGCTTGTTTACCCAGGCTACGGCTATGCCGAGACGAGATAAATCAGGGGTTTCTCCTTAATAAAACACTTCTTTGCGTTGATAGTTACTCCTACTAGCTCATTAATTCTATCATGTCACTGCGAATAAATTCGCCGTTGGCACTTCCTCCATTGTCTAAAGCCAAATGGCTTCCGTGCCATTCGTTATTTCTTGTGATTTGTAATCAGCAGTAGAGTTTCTCTGGGATACAATCTTAGAAGTGACATTCTTACAGCAGAATTCACCGAGTTAGGAGTAAAACTGGCTTGCTGTCCGGCTTTGAATTTAGATCCTGTACCTCATTAATTTGCAATCTACTGTATATCTTTGCCTTCGTTCCTGTGATGATCGCAGGTAGTGAATCAAGTCATTCAATGCAGTGCCAGAAAATTTCTCTTGATCATCATTCTAACGCAACCTTGCCAAAAATCAATTCCTACAATGTTCTAATTTTTGACAACTACTAGCAAGTTAGCCAATAACTAGAAGTTCGTCAAATTTATTTTGACGGGTAATGAGCGGAAAAAACTTCTGTTCTTCCCTCCCCTGCCCCCCCTTGCCTCTCTTCTCCCCCTGCTTGCCTTCACCCGTCATTTTCGGGTTGACAGACTACTAGACGCTGGCGGTGGATATGCAAGATGTGAAATTCTACATTTGCCACTGTTTCCAGCATAGACAAGATTTGCTCAGTACGCAAGATTACTCCATCAGGACGACAGCTACCCAAGTAACGCACAACGGCTATTGAGTCCAATTCTTGGTGAGAGACTGAAATTAATTCTATCTCCCACAGGCGATCGCGCAGATTTATTAATTGCTGTTTACCGGATTTGGTTGTATGTGCCGATAAAATCTCCTCTTGATGTTTAATAGTCTCAATCCAGTTTTGCCATTGTGCCGATTGTCCCTCGCTTTGGGCTGTAGACAATGTGAGTAAATACTCGGCTGCTTCTAGCTTTTGGGTAGCGGAGGGAGACTTAATGTCTATTTCTACCACATTATACACAGGAATGTCAGTAGGTAGTTGTTTAACCAATTGGGTATGAAAAGTTGCCACATCAATTGGTTCAGTCAACTCAAAATCAACTATTTCTCCACTACTGGTAGCACCTAAACTTAAAGCACTGGCTAAAGCAATCCTCGGTCCAGGATGAAAACCACCTGTGAAGGTGATGGGTAAACTGGCACGGCGCATAACTCGATCAAATAGACGCATCAAATCTAAGTGACTGACTAAAGCCATATTTCCTTGTTTACCAAAGCATACTCGCAATCGTTGGGCTTTGGTGGTGTTGGGGACAAAATCGCCGGCAAAGCTGGGAATGGGTGGTGCAGCCATAACCACATTATGACCGAAATCAGTGCCACAGACTCCACAATGAGAACAACCTTCAAAAGAGCAGTCAGGGACAATTGCAGCTTCTAGAGCGCGTTGTAGGTCTTGTTGCAGCCACTTTTTATCAATGCCAGTATCAATATGATCCCAAGGTAAGGGAGTATCCAGAGGTGATAGAGTTTCTTGTTCGTTGTTGCTGACAGCAAACAGATTCCATTCGCCATTTTCCACTTGACGGTATTTCCAGTCTAGACCGGCTTCGGTAATGGCTGTTCCCCAAGCTGTAAAGGCTTTATCTACATTATCAAACCAAGCATCCATGCCTGCACCCAATTTCCAAGCCCGATGTAACACTTTCCCCAGAGTGCGATCGCCTCTACCAATAAAGTCTTCCATCGCCGAGATCCGAAAATCCGTGAAATTTACTTTCACATTCCGCATTCCCCGAAATTCTTCTCTGAGTAGGTTTTGCTTTCTCGCAAACTCAGTTGTGGAAACTGAATGCCATTGAAAGGGAGTATGGGGTTTGGGGGTAAAGTTGGAAATGGTCAAAGTGAAGTTTAAGGATCTTCTGCCCTTTTCCCAACATTCTTGCTTTAACCATCTTACCGTTTCCACAATGCCAATCACATCGGCATCTGTTTCACCGGGTAAACCAATCATAAAATACAGCTTAATTTTATCCCAACCTTGTGACCACGCTGTTTTTACACCCCGCAATAACTCTTCATTTGTCAAACCCTTATTAACAATATCCCGCATTCTTTGTGTACCCGCTTCTGGGGCAAAGGTTAACCCACCTTGGCGCGTACCTCCCAGGATATTGGCAATATTTTCATCAAACCTATCTACTCTTTGACTAGGTAAGGTGAGGGAAATGTTGTCATTTTTTAAGCGATTTTTTATTTCCATCCCCACCGCTGGTAGGGCTAAATAATCTGAACAACTTAAAGACAAGAGGGAAAACTCATTGTAACCAGTTTCCCGCATTCCCTTTTCTATAGCTTCTACCACTTTTTCCGGTTCGACATCCCTCGCTGGTCTAGTTAGCATTCCTGGTTGACAGAAGCGACAACCGCGAGTACAACCGCGACGAATTTCAATGGTGAGGCGATCATGTACTGTTTCTACATAAGGAACTAAGCCGATAGAATAGGCAGGAATGGGTGTGGCGACTCTTCTGAGGACTCTTTTGGGTACATCTGGACGCAGGGGATATACAGCCCCACCTACACCCATCTCATAGAACTGCGGCACATAGACACCAGGAATTTGCGCCAAGTCTAATAATAGTTCTTGACGACTCAAGCCTGATTTTTTCCCTTCTTCTAAAACCAAGCCAATTTCGGGAAGTAGTTCTTCACCATCTCCCAAAACCATGAAATCGAAGAAATCTGTATAGGGTTCGGGGTTAGAGGTTGCTGTTTGTCCACCGGCAAAAATTAGCGGGTAATTTCCCTGTAACCGTTCTTCTCTAGTCACGGGGATTCCGGCTAAGTCCAACATTTCTAAAATATTGGTGCATCCTAATTCGTAACTGAGACTAAAGCCTAAAATATCGAAGTCCGTCAACCACCGTTTAGATTCCACTGCAAACAGGGGTGTCTGCGTGGTGCGAAGTTTGGCGGCTAAATCCGCTCCTGGTAGATAAGCGCGATCGCATAACTGGCGAGGCTGGGCATTCAAAATATTGTATAAGATGATATGCCCTAAATTTGATGCCCCTACCTCATACACTTCTGGATAGGTCAAAACCCAACGGATTGTTGCCGTATCCCAAGGTTTATGGACTGCTAAACGCTCATTACCCAGGTAACGGGCAGGTTTTAAAATATCCGATGTTATTAATTGTTCAACTAAAACAGCCACTTTGCTATCTTCTAGCTACCATAAATTACAGCTAACCACCCCAACACTAGCATTAATTAGAGATTTTGACTGGAGTTCAATAATTTTATTTAGGTTATGCCTACACGCTGCGCGTTAACGAAGTTCCTCTGAAAGAGTCACGTGCAGAGGCTTCCAGAAGCAAAGGCGCAAAATTTTAGGAATTATATTGACATTATCGTCTAAGCTTTTATAAGTGTAAATTTGCATCTTGTTTAAAGATCAACTTTTTTTTCTGACTTGGCTACAAGTTTGAAGTCTCTTTACTCAATCTTTATAGCTTGACTGGGTTTATTTAAAGATTGTCATAAGTCAATGGTAAAGTGTAATTATATATACATTTTTTTTTAGCAAGTTAAAAAACAATCTACTTATGCCTTCTGAATGCAGATTAATCATCTGTCCCTATAGCAGTTACTCTTGCTGAAACTGTGAATGGAGGTAGTTCCAGGAAAATTTCTCTGTGATTGTCCACCTTGACTTTTACCCTTGTCATTGATAAAAACAGAGTTATAGAATAACTGGTCTTGATTATTTAGTAGTGATCTAAATCACAGGGTTGAGAGGTATAAATCACCTTTTATACCGAGCATTGTCTTAGATAATGACTAGTAACTGCAATTTGGTTTATTTGTTATGAAAACTCGATACGTGATTCGTCAGTTGGTAGAAAAAGCCCTGCATATCCGCAAGCTAACGCCAGAAATCGAAAATGAGATTAACTCGGAATTAACAAAGCTAGGTCATATCTCTGATGTTGACTATGAAGCTTTAGAATTACTAATGGCAGAGATGGATGCTGGTCGGGTACAGTTAGTTCCTACCTGGGGATAATACTCATACTGGAAGGTACTGACAATGCGTATTGACATCCTGTATTGCTAGTATTACCTATGCAATTAAGTCTCTTTATGTTTCTTGTCCTTGTTGATATGCTTGCCACAGTTGATGAATAAATAAATTAAATTGTTGTTTAGCTACTAAATCAGGCTCAAATTTTAGTTCTTTAGGAAAAAGTTGCCCTAAAAAAGCAATAACTTCTGTATCTAAAGCCGGTTTAAACAAATCTAGTGGCCAGAACAAATCTGATACACCTTGTAAATCAATTATAAGTGGTAATTCTGAGGTAGAGTTCACAAGCAGTAAAGGACGCACCCAACACAATTGTCGGGAAACGACGATTTCAATAACTTCTGCATAAAGATGCTGATGGCTATAATCCAAGGATACAATTTGTCCTGGTTGAAATTTTGGGCTGATATCCATAACTATCTAGAGTATTGACTTCTGTGTGGCAGTTTCCTTAATTTTAATAATTCCCGTTGCCAGTGATGAGATAGAAAATAAGGGAAAATTTTTCTGTCCCAATTATTAATGTAAATTTCTTGTGTTTGTGCTATGATGTCATAGGAAAAGCTTCTCAGCAACGCCAAAGGTATTTTAAGATGGAAATACGGCAATGCAGAAGTAAATAACTGTTCAGCATTTGCTTAACAGGAACATATTCTAGTAAATCAACGATAAAAGAGCAAAGAACCGTGTCAGTCGAAACCATTGAGAAGCGTTCTACATCCCGCAAGCTTGCGCCTCAGTATCGCGTCTTGCTCCATAATGATGATTATAATCCGATGGAGTATGTTGTACAAGTGCTAATGACTACTGTTAATAGCATTACCCAACCGCAAGCTGTTAGTATTATGATGGAAGCTCACCATAACGGGTTAGCTTTGGTTATTACTTGCGCTCAAGAACACGCGGAGTTCTATTCTGAAACCCTCAACAATCATGGTTTAAGTAGTACGATTGAACCAGAAGAATAGTTTTTGGTCATTAGTCATTGGTCATTAGCAGTATATTGTTGACTGATGATAATTGACTAACTTTATGAAAATTAATCTCACTCAACTTACCCAATACCCCGTTCCTGTGAGGCTAGTTTGTTTTATACTGGCCTTACTGTTTTTATGGCTACCCCTAGCTGTACCAATTTATTTGCTAGTCAAAGATACTAATTTAGAAAGTATTTTGACGCTGGTGATATTATATGTAGAGTTTATTTTTCTGCTGAATATTTGGGGTAAGCAAGTTTATCAACAACCAAAAATATTCAGCCATTATGGTTTAGAATTTACACGCCTGAATGGGGTGAATGTGTTGCAGGGGTTGGCTATTGGACTAACTACTGTTTTAGTTTTATTTGGTTTAGAAGGTGTACTGGGTTGGTTGATATGGCAACAACCACAAGTATTTTTAGGGAGAATAATTTTAGAAGGTTTATTAGTTGGTTTTGGGGTGGGTTTTGCAGAAGAATTATTATTTCGGGGTTGGTTATTGGATGAGTTACAACGAGATTATAAATTAAATATCGCTCTCTGGATAGATGCAATTTTATTTGCTGTATCCCATTTTATTAAACCTTTGGAGGCAATTATTCATACTTTACCCCAGTTTCCGGCTTTGGTGTTGTTGGGTTTAACGCAGGTATGGGGAAAACGTTGGAGAAGGGGACGTTTGGGTTTACCTATTGGTTTACATGGTGGGTTGGTTTGGGGTTATTATATCATTAATGTCGGGCAATTAACTAAATATTCGGGACAAGTTCCTGACTGGGTGACTGGTGTGAATAATAATCCTTTACAGGGAGTTATGGGGGTATTATTTATGGGTGGTTTGGCTTGGTGGATAGGGAGTAAACAGCAGGTGACAGGGAAGAGTATAGAATTTGAACATAAAACCTGATTCAGAAAAAAGCGTTGCTGATTAAGGGTAGGAATTTTAGTCTCACGCAAAGGCGCAAAGACGCAAAGGTAAGAGGTTAAAATTTATCCTGTCAATCCTCAAATCCTGGACATCCTGATTCTGACAATTTAGGCTTGACAAAGCTCAAGTCTTGAGTTATCCTTATGTTATGGGTGGGGAAGTGTGCGCCCATATATATAGACTTTTCAACCACCAATATAATTATGATGATTGTTTGTGGGAATTTGGGATTTTTCAGGATGTTGTTTAATGATTGTTTGTGGGGATTGTGGAGATGATTTTGTCTGAATCAGGATATCCAGGATTTGAGGATTTTCAGGATGTTGTTTAATGATTGTTGGTTGAGATTTTGGAGATGATTTTGTCTGAATCAGGATATCCAGGATTTGAGGATTTTCAGGATGTTGTTGGATGATTGTTTGTGGGAATTTGGGATTTTTCAGGATGTTGTTTAATGGTTGTTTGTTGAGATTTTGGAGATGATTTTGTCTGAATCAGGATATCCAGGATTTGAGGATTTTCAGGATGTTGTTTAATGGTTGTTTGTTGAGATTTTGGAGATGATTTTGTCTGAATCAGGATATCCAGGATTTTCAGGATGGGTAATTGGTAATTGCGAAAATGCTGTAAACTAACCATCTAAAGAAGAGCATAAAACAATCTTTCCATCACATCCTGAAAATCCTCAAATCCTGGATATCCTGATTCAGACTAAAAAAATCACCACTTCATCAAAAACAATCTTTCCATCACATCCTGAAAATCCTCAAATCCTGGATATCCTGATTCAGACATTTAAGCGACAAAAGGATACCCAAATTCTTGAAAGTATGAATCATTTATAAATAAAGACCCTATATATGGGCGAACACTTTTCCACTCGTAACATAAGTGTAATCGAAACTGAGAATTTTGTCAAGGGTTAAAATTGTCAGAATCAGGATATCCGGTTACTGAGCGGAGTCGAAGTACAGGATTTCAGGATTGACAGGATAAATTATTTGTGTATGGTTTGCACAATTTCCCAGCCATAACAGAAGCATGGTGGAAACTGAGAATTAAGGTAAATACTTTTGCACAACAGTCCAACCACTGAGAGATACCCAAGCAAATCCTAATAATAAGCAGAAATTACACCCAAGATGTAATGGTCTAGCCCAAGGTTTGATGGTACTAATTTGAGTGGCACTAAAAGCGGATACTAAAACTAAGATGACGACTATTAAACCAGCGACTAAATGTGGTGAGTGTCCTAGTGAACCGAAGTGTCCTAATGTACCAACAATGCCAACGGCTAGGAGTAGTAATACTAGGCTAACTATAGTTATGCCGATTATATAATGGAGCGATCGCACTTGCGGACGATACGAAGGTAATAGAATACCGAAAGATTCTGGGTTTGTTCTGACCCGTAACATCCAAATACCAGTTATGGCTAAAAATAAATAGGCTAGTAAAGATAATCCCATTGACCAAGCGGCTATTTTCCATAACCATAGAAAGGAAGGTAGGTGCATAAAACAGTTCAGTTCCAGAAAGTTACCTATTGAGCTTAACAGGACTTCGGCTTTTTTCGGTATGCACTTGAATGAAATCCAGAATTTACCTAAAAAACAATCCACCAAAAGACTTTTAATTCTGTTCCCTGTTCCCTGTTCCCTGTTCCCTGTTCCCTACTATAAACATAAATCAAAATTATGGCTGGTTCTAGAAATGACTGGTTTCCCACTTCTGTTTGGCATTTTTCCCTAGAAAATTATCAACAATTAAATCCTCCACTCTTACAAACTATCTATGCAGAGGAACGTCGAGATAGTCAGGGTGAGAAGTGGTCAAATATACTAGGATGGCATAGTACAGATAGGTTGCATGAAAGGGATAGTTTTGACAACCTGATACAAATCATTAATCAAAATGTCTTAGAAGTTGCCACATTTTTACAATGGGACTTACAAAAGTTTAGTCTCAAAATTACAACTTGTTGGGGAATTATTAATCGTAAACTTGCTTCCAACTCTGTACATAATCATCCCAACTCAATTTTAAGTGGAGTTTATTATCTGAAAACTCCTGAAAATTGTGGTGGCATATTTTTCTCTGATCCGCGACCAGCTTCACAGATGATCGTACCACCATCTATAGAGTTTAATCTCTGGACTTTCCCCAAAATCACTTATAAAGCTCGTGAAGGGACAATGTTAATATTTCCCAGTTGGCTGTTACATGGTGTGGAAATGAATACGAGTAATGAAGATCGGGTGTGTATTAGTTTTAATATTGGCATAGTACCTATAAATAGATAATCTTGCCTTAATCAAAAATTAACTTTTAGAAGGATTTTTAATTAAGAAATAGCCAATTCATAGTGCCTTCTTAACCTCTGAGTGAGAGGCTAATAAAAAGTGATATTCGTATTCGGTAAATATAGGTTTTCCTAAATTTACCAAACATTCATTCAGTAAGCACTACACAGAGAATTGAGGGATTTTATGGCTATATCATTCGATACAACCCAACCATCTCAAGTTAAAGGGCTAAATGGTTACACAGTCGATCCTATTTTTACAGTTGGTGACAAAATTGGCAACTATGTTGCTCCTGGGATTCTTGACGGTATTGGCGCTTACTCACTCAACGATACAACTGTTCGTATATTAGTTGTTAATGAGGTAGCGGCTACTGATGGTTATAAGTACACCCTGAAAAATGGGACACAACTCCCCGGCGCAAGAGTTAACTATTTTGATGTTGACAAGCGCACATTGCAAATCGTTGATGCTGGATTAGCCCATGACACAATTATCAACCGCAAAGGTGAAGTTGTTGATGCTGCTGCTGACTTAGAATTTGGTGGTATTCAACGTTTTTGTTCTGCTGCTTTGTTTGAAGCCAATCAGTTTGGTGCGGGTATTGGTTTAGCTGATCGTATTTTCTTCTCCGGTGAAGAAACCAGTAATGGTACACAATTCGCCTTAGATACACAAACAAATACTTTATATGCAGTCCCGGCATTTGGTCGCGCTTCGTGGGAAAACGTCACAGAACTAAATACAAGCCGCACTGATAAAGTTGCCTTTTTAATTGGTGACGATAGCAATAACGCGCCTTTATATCTCTATGTTGGCGATAAAAAAGCTGGTGGTTTCCTGGAACGTAATGGTTTAGCACAGGGTAAACTATTCGTATGGGTGGCTGACGATCCTGCAAATGCTACTGATGCGATTGAAGCTAATCCTAGCCAGTTCAAAGGCAGTGGTAACAGCACAAACGGTCAATTTGTAGAAATTTCTTACTACGATCCCACAAAAGCAAATACTACAGGTTATGACGCTCAAGGTTTTGCTACACAAACAAAACAAAATGAGTTAGCTACCGCCGTTAATGCCTTCAGATTCTCTCGTCCTGAAGATATCGCTACCAATCCTTTCGATGGTACTCAAGCTGTTTTAGCCTCCACTGGTATTACTGCAGGTCCTGATGTTTGGGGTACAACCTACAAAATTGATGTTGACTTTAGCCAACTTCTTTCTACTACTGCTACTGTTCCTACAGCAGAAGACACTGCACCCTTTTTACTACCAACAGGATTCACTCAGACAGAAATTGTTGACCGCAACAAAGCTAATCTAGATCCTCAATTTGCTGCCACCTTTGGTAACTGGGACATGGTGGCACTCGATCCCACCAACCGCTACATCTACATTCCGATGGAAGTAGGTCAAGGCGCTGGTTTAGCTCGCTACGACACCCAAACTGGTGACTTTGTTTCAGCCTTGACTGGTCAAGCGGCCTTACCCTACACCACCAATCCTACGGTTTGGGATAAGAATAATGATGATTTTGGTCCTTTTGACCCTGCTGTATATACTCCTTACGGAACAGTTCTTACCGCCGAAGAAAGAACCAATGGTCGTCTATTTGAGTGGCTTAACCCCTTGATGGCTGCTGGTGATCCAGCCAATGTGGTTTGGCGCAGCAATATTCCTGCGGTTTCCCATGAAGGATTGAAGTTTGACACCTCTGGTACTTTGTACTTTATTGATGAGAGCAACACTGGTTCTATCTACAAGTTTGTACCTAAGACTGTTGGTGATTTGAGTGTTGGACAAAGTTTTGTCTTGAAGGTAACTGCCTTTACAGGTAATGCTTCGGAAAACTGGAACTCTACTGCAAATGCAGCTACTACTCGCACTGGTGCAGCTACTTGGGTGGCGATTACCGATGCTAATGGCGTGAAAACCACCACCGCCGATCCCTTTGACTTTAGTAGCACTACTACGGGCGGACGGGCAGCAGCGGATGAAGTTGGTGGTACACCCTACGGTCGTCCAGAAGACTTAGAAATTATTGGTGACATTCTTTATGTAGCTACAACTAGCGAAAACGCAGTTTATGGCATTAACCTCAAAACTAATGAAGTTAAGCTTTTTGCTAGTCGTAGCACAATTGATGGTGGTACTGCTTTAGCTGCGGGTACCAACCTCAATAACCCTGACAACTTGGCTAGTGATGCTGCTGGTAATCTTTACATTATCGAAGACAACGGTCCTGGCGATATCTGGAAAGCATCTGATAGCAATAAGGATGGTGTAGCTGAATCCATCACTCGTTGGGCTAGTTTGGGAGTTGCAGGATCTGAACCTACTGGGTTGATTTCTACAAACAATCCCAATGAATTTATCGTTGCCATTCAACACCCCACATCTGGAAATGATGCTCTGTGGAAGATTACAACTGCACCAGAAATCACTGCAAAAATTGACATCCTTTACGATGGCAACGACGCTGGTAAACAAGATTTCGGTATGCGTAGTCCTGATAACCTCGACTGGGCTGATAATGGCAAAATTTACTTACAAGAAGACCGCGCACTAGGAGCAGATATCTGGGGTGCAACTTCTAAGCAAGAAGCCTCTATTTACGTTCTTGATCCTGCTGCTGCCAATCCAGCGGACAGCTTAACTAAAATTGCACAAGTTGATCGCTCGGCTGTTCCTTCTGGTCAAACTGATTCTAGCCCCACTGATATCGGTAACTGGGAAACTTCAGGTATTCTAGACGTTTCTAGTCTTTTTGGTAACGCTCCTGGTACACAGTTTGTGTTTGATGTCCAGGCGCATAGTATTCGTTCTGGAACAATTATTACCGCCACAAATATTGATGGTAATGGTGATGGCACAAAAACTAGACAAGAAAACCTGGTTGAAGGTGGTCAGTTATCTTTCTTGACTGCGCCTAATGCCAATTTGATTCAGGATACACAATACTTTGCCGGTACACCTAATGCCGATACAATTGTCGCCAAACAAACTCCTGGCTTTAGTGGTATTAAGGATGTCGTGTTTAGTGGCGCTGGTAATGACGAGATTGATAGTGCGGCTGCGGGCGCTCTTGCCAGTAATAACATTATTGACAGTGGTAGCGGCAATGATACCGTGTTTTTAGCCAGTAGCGATCGCGCTTTTGGTAGTGATGGCAATGACACATTTTTCGGAGATGAAGCCAGTAATTTCCGTGCCTCTGGTGGCACTGGTAATGATCTGTTCTTCCTGGGTAATGGTAGTAATGGTCGTGCCTTGGGTGGTGATGGTAATGATACCTTTGAAATCGGTCTTGGTGGTGGTCACACCCTATCTGGTGGTGCTGGCGCTGACCAATTCTGGATTGTGTTTGGTGAATTAACCAAAGCTACTAACACCATTCTAGATTTCCAAATTGGTACTGATGTAATTGGTATTTCTGGTGCTGCCAGTTTAGGTATCACTACAGCCAATCTTACTTTGACTCAAGTTGGTGCTGATACTGCGGTTATGTTTGGTGGTCAAACTTTAGCCACTTTAACTGGTATTCAAGCGAGTGCTTTGAGTGTAGCTAATCCTAATCAGTTTGTTCTGGTTTAATTAAAGCGAGGATTTAATAGTAATTACTTGTAATTAAATACCTTGGCAGAACTTGATATTTTTCGAGGTTTTGCCAAGGTTTTTTATGATGATAGGAGTTAGGAATTACGGAGTTAAATGGGAATGATTTGTAGGTGGATTAATCTGACTTGGGGATAGTTTCAAAGCCACAATAGGTATTATAGGTGCGGTGTTGTAAGTGATTTTTACAAAAGTTTACGTAATAAAATGTAGGCTGCTGTATGTTTATAGGGTAAATTTTAAAGTTTAATAAAATAATCTTTTCATAACTAAAAATTAATTTTAAAACCAATTTTTTAATCAATAAATTGTTAAATCATAGTCCTAGCTTAACCTTTACGTGAAATTTTGAGAAAGCGTAATATTCATACTCAGCAAATTAGATTTACCTAAGTTTGCAAAAACAGGATTTATTCATTCAGTAAGTATCATCAAGGGAATTAAAGAGTTTTATGGCTAAGAATACAATTATCATGATCGGCGACGGTTTAGGCTGGGAAATGGCTCGCGCTGCGGCTATCTACCAACAAATCAGTGAAGGTAAGACTGGTACAACCCTCAATGACTTTTATACATCTGGCAAGGGAACAGGGCTTAATTTCCAAACCTTGACAGGTTATACACAAGCAACTACCTACGGAACTACAATTGCAGGTAGTAACGGTATATATAACGTATCAAACTCAGCCCTCAATGGTAATACCTTCACTAATGTGACAGGTACAGCACCTATCCGTCCTGGGTTTGAATTTAATCCCACATTTAACCCTGGAACTACCCCTAATGGAGGAGCAAACGCTAACAATGGTGTTGTTGGCAACCTTGTGGGTTACGATCCAGTTAGAGGTGGTATAAATCCTTGGACGGCAGGTATTGATGCTGAGTATATTAAGTACAGCTATCCTGACTCTGCTAACACAGCTACCACCCTTTATTCAGGGATTAAGACCTATAACGCCGCTATTGGTGTTGATATTTTTGAAAATCCTGTTGAAAGTGTGCTTTCTAGAGCGGCATCTCTTGGTAAATCAACTGGTATAGTGTCATCTGTTCCTGTTGATCATGCTACTCCTGCTGCTGCTGCTGCAAATGTCAATAATCGCAACAAGTTTGATGGTGAATTTCCTTCACTAGATAACATCTTGCAGCAAGAACTCCGCATTTTCCAACCAACTGTACTCCTTGGTGGTGGTCATCCTCTTTCTACACCAGGAAATCCTTTACCAGTAGGTGTTGAACCAGATTCAATCAGAACCAACACTTACATTACACAATCAACCTATACAGAGTTACGTACCAAGCCTACCAGCAACATTTACGACTACACCTTTTTGGAACGTGGTGCAAATGCGGCTGAGGTATTGGCGAATACTGCGGCTCAACTTGATCCCGAAAAAGGCGATCGCCTCCTTGGTCTCTATGGTGCGCGTGGACAAGATGGTAACTTGCCCGTTAGTTCTGCCGATGGTGACTACAGCACCACTGGTTTGGGAATGTTCACCGTCTACTCAACCAAGGGTCTAAATCCAGATACCCTGAGACCTCTCAATCCTGGTGAAACAGATACACAGTTCATTGCCAGAGAGACTGACGAAAACCCAACTCTTGATGACCTGACTAAAGCCGCTTTATCTGTATTAGGTAAAGATCCCGATGGTTTCTGGTTGATGGTTGAAGCTGGTGATATTGACTGGGCAGCCCACGACAACAACCTTGACAACCTGATTGGCACAATTTTAGACTTTGACAAAGCGATTGGCTCTACCATTGAGTGGATTAACCAAAATGGTGGTTGGGCGGATAACCAACTGATCGTTACTGCTGACCATGACCATTACCTTACCCTTAATGGCGACTACCCTACATTAGTCAGAAACCTCGGTGCTGAACAATTAACTACCATTGACACAATCTCTGGTTCTGGGCAATTCTGGGGAACTAGCGCCACCGATAAATACGAATGGGGAACCCATACCAACCGTCCTGTCCCTGTTTACTATCAAGGTGTTGACTCTGAAACACTAACAAATTCAATCGGTACAGGTTTTGAATCCTACGGTTTTCAAATCCCCGGTCTTGCTAATACCGTTGATCAAGTCCACATTGCTAAAACTTTGTTTGCCTCAGTAACTGAAGTTAATCAGGAAGACTTTGTTTCTGGAACTACTGGCGCAGATACCTTAATTGCACTTCAAAATATAGATGGGGTTCAAGACACTGTATTTAGTGGTGCAGGAAACGATGAAGTTGATTTAGCATTCAATAGCAATGCTCGTAACAACATCATTGACACTGGTAGCGGTAACGATAAAATCTACGTTAGTCGCAACGACGTAGCCTTCGGCAGTGATGGCAATGATGAATTTGATGCTAGAGATGGTAAAGGTGAGAATCGGATGTCTGGTGGCGCTGGTGATGATACTTTCTATTTAGGTAGCAATGACCGGGCATTAGGTGGTAGTGGTAACGATAAATTCTTTGTCGGTTTAGGTGGTGGCAACCTGTTATCTGGTGGTGTTGGCGCTGACCAATTCTGGATTGTCAACGCTGAATTACCAAAAGCCGCTAACACAGTTCTAGATTTCCAAGTTGGTTCGGATGTGATTGGTATTTCTGGCGCTAAGAGCTTAGGTATCACCACCGCCAATCTTACTTTGACTCAAGTTGGTGCTGATACTGCGGTTATCTTTGGTGGTCAAACTTTAGCCACTTTAACTGGTATTCAAGCCAGTGCTTTGAGTGTGGCTAATTCTAATCAGTTTGTTCTGGTTTAATTCCAAGAACCCCACCCCCAACCCCCTCCCCGCAAGCGATGAGGGGGCTAAGATGCAACTCATAAGAGCAAAAATCGCTGTAAAGTTGGGATTTCATAGTAATTACTGATAACTAAATACCTTGGCAGGACTTGATATTTTTCGAGGTTTTGCCAAGGTTTTTTATGATGGTAGGAGTTAGGAATCACAGAGTCAAATGGGAATTATTTGTAGGTGGATTGATTTGACTTGGGGATAGTTTTATAGCCACAATGGGTATTGCAGTTGCTACAATCAAAACCGCAATAGATAAAATCACAGCAACAGGTTTACCTCCAAATGTTAATAAGTCTTTGAAAATGGTTTCTGTGGTCAAGCTGAGGAAAATAATGATAATACTCAACAAATACTTTTAAGTCACCTGGCAAAACACACCGCAGGATTAGGTTTAAATGAATGAATTAATTGAGTTGACGGGAATAGATGAAACTGATTTACAGAAAGCTTTAGAAGTTTTGAAACATCATGATGTGATTGTAGAAAATCAGGGACGCTGGAGAATAATCGTAGAACTATTTCGGCATTGGGTTGTTAATATGTTTTGTTGAACCTACAAACAGATATAACCCACATTCCGCACCCTTGACTGTCACAAACGGTGATTACGGAGGTAAATTGATGAAAAATGAGTGAAAGAATACATTTATCTATAAAAAAACAAATTTTAGATAGGAAAATTGATTCAGATACATTCTCAATAAGAAGCAATAAAGAATGAGGGTGGTTTCTGGCAGAAAATATAATATAATTTTATTGTTAGTCTATCAAGACTTAATCATAACTTATATCCTTCTAGAAATAAACTTAAAAACAGCATTAAAACTTAAACTCATTAATAAAATCAATGAGTCAAATTGTATAATTAAACTATTAATAATGTTGATAAATCAACTTATATATCTGTAGTAATTACGGCAAGCTTCTGGGAGGAATAGGAGAATGTACTTCATTTCTGATGTCAAATTATAAAATTCTCTTTTTCCTTGAAAAGTCACAAGATGAACTGATTGAAAACATTGAAATATCCACCGCATAGTTGGATTGTTTATGGCCTTTCCTAATTGATTTTTTACAGTATAGTTTAAAGATTTTAAAGCTGCTCTAATTTCTCTTTGTGCTAGAGTATAAACTAGCAAACATAACCCCATTATCATTGCCAATGCTTCTATTCTTTCTGGGCTTTTTAGAAAAATACTATCTGCTAAAAATAAAGGATTTTTGAGAAAACTAAATCCCCTTTCACAGGATTGCTGCGCTTTATATTCAGACAGCATTTTATCTTTACTCAGTTCCTTTTCTGATAAAACATTGGTGGCAATTATAAACCTTCCTGCACTTGACATTTCTTGCTCAATAGTATCTTTATTTTCAACAACTGTTGCTAAGATTTGATAGTATTTTGATTGATTTTCTTCTTTGATTTTAGGACTTTTTTCGATAACTTCAATATTTTCTACTTGATGATATTTAAATTCTTTACTTATTTTTGTTAATTCCTTTCTAGCATCAGCCGCACAAGCAAATTTTTCTTGCGATAGGTTTTTTAACTTACTTTGAGTATTAGTCAAAGCTTTTTCTATTCTCTTTGATAATTTCTTTAAGTCAGATTTTTTTCTATCTTGACTTTGTACGATTAACCATCTTTGCTCTATATCTCCATAAGTTATTTTCTTCTCGGCATAAGAATATCCTGCTTTTTCACTTTTAACAAATTCCGATTCTGCTAAACTCATCACTAAGTTTTTTGCTGATTTTATCGTTAAGGGTACTCTGGTTAACCATTTGAGACTCGACATTAACTTGATATTTGATTCTGTATATAATGCGCTATCTGCTACTATCAAACTATCAACTTGTATTCTTTTCTGATATTCAACTGCGATTTCTCCAAATTTTTTAGAATCAACTTCATTCCCTGATACTGCTTTTATATATATTGGTATATCTCCATCTCCTGAACATACTAATTGTGTAATAAATTGTTTTAAATCTGGACGATGATCTCTAGAATAACCGTAAGTCAGCTTTATCGCTTGAGGTGATTGACTCTCTTCATTTTCTTTTTCTAATGAACCTGATTCTTTTGAATCTTCAAATATTACTGATGGTAAACTATTTTCATATTCTCCATGTACATGAAATGATGTTGAATCCAAGTGTGATGATGAGAGTGATATCTGATATATTTCTACTGCATTTAAACTGACGGCTAAAAATACTGTATCTAGTCCTTTTATAAATAATTTATCTAATACTCTCCCCAGCTTGTCATCATTGAGATATTCTGCTTTTACTCCTACACCAATTAAATGTTCACAAGCAATTAATTCAAAGAATTTTGGAAACATATATAACGGCTGTGACATCATACTTAAGCCGTTCAAAATCATCGCCTTTACCACCTGACCTGCACTGACTTTTTCTCCTGGCTCTGAACCTACTAAATTATTAATTATTTCTACAATCCCTATTGAATCTACTATTCCTGCTACTATCCCTAAATGGTCTATCTTCTTCAATTCCAGGTCTTTTGTACTAAACATGGTAACAGAAACTCCATATAAGTATCTGTTACCATGTTCTCATTTTTCTGTTGATTTAAAACGTTTTTTTAGTTTTTTATAGTCATTGAGGATAAAGCTTTCAATGATTCTGGACTAGGTTTTCCATTACAATCACCTCAGAATCAAAATTTCGTACTTAGTCGTTTTATTGACTATATATCTGCTTTAATAGTAATTATTCCTATTTAGCCTCAATAAATTTTAATCACCCCTCACAGGTATTAGTTCTTATGTACTAAATATATCGGTTTTCTTGGGGTGTGACACTTGGGGGTGCGGAATGTGGGATATAAATTTGATTAAAATATGAATTTGGTAGGAAATATTGCTACTATAGAGCAAAATAGAGGTATGACCTATGCCTAACGTCGAAAAACTTAGCATTGCCCTAACACCAGAAATGGCTACTTTGGTTCGTGATGCGGTAAAATCTGGTGAATATGCCAGCAGTAGTGAAATCATCCGCGAAGCACTGCGGGACTGGAAATATAAGCGGTTTATTCAATCCCAAAATATTGAGGAAATACATCGTTTGTGGCAAGAAGGTATTGATAGCGGTACTGGAAAGTATGCAAACATAGACGCTATTAAGCTAGAAGCACGAAAGCGTTTCGCTCAGATTTCTGAGAGGGATGTGTAATTAGATGGCATATTTGCTTCGTACTACCAAAGCGGAAGAGGACTTGATTCAAATATGGTTGTATATTGCTACTGATAATCAAGTAGTAGCGGATAGAATTATTGACCTTTATAACATTACGGAAAACCCATAGCCCGCCTGGGAATGAATTCCCAGTCTAATAGCAAAAGTCATCTGAAGATGACTAAAAATCCCCATAAATCTATAGTTTACTTTAGTAAACTTTGACTATTAGCCATGAAATTCATTTCATGGCGGGTGCGAAAGCCAATAAATAAGACATTTTTCGGTTAAGTTGACAATCTCTAAAAATCATTAAGTCAGATTTAAATACTATCAGGATCTACACCCAAAGCCTTTAACTTTTCTGCTAGTAATTGAGCGCGTGCTTCGGCATTTTTAGCCCGTTCATCACCAGTTAGTAAAATATTACCATTTTGATCACACCAACGTAACCAAGAATCATTTCTACCTTCAAATTCTCCAGTCCATAAAGTTATTCCTAAACCAATATCTTCTAACCAGTTATTTGTAGTTTCTATATAACGTCTACCCTGGATAGAATAAATTCTGAGAATCTCTTCTCCTAAATTTTGATGTGGGTCATAGACAATATAGTAAGAAACTCGCATTTTTTCATAAATTTGCAACTTTTTATCTAGTTCTGCACCTTCTCGATTTGATACAATTTCAATAACAACTTCTGGCGATTTACCAAATTTCCAAACTAGATAACAACGATTTTGTTTTTCCCACCAGTTGTCAGGAGTTTGTACATCAAAACTAACAAATACATCAGGAACGATCGCAGGTTCACCATAAGTATGATAAACACCAACATTGGCTTCAGCTAAAAAAACCTGATTTTGTAAAGAACTGTAAAGAGAACCGACTAGAAGGCGTTGTTGTTTGGCAGATGCAAAATCATCCACAGGTGTATCATCTTCAGTGACTAGCAGGTTGGCATCTGGTACATCACAATCATCAATTTCAGTTTTGATGAGAAGTTGGTCAATCATGATTGTATCCACTAGTTGAGATATGGAAATTATAACACTAAATACAGGAATACTATGGTTGTTTTACAGTTATGAAATAGAATGTTTAATACCTATATTCTACATGGGCAAATACAAGGGAAATTTGGACAAAGTTCTGTCTCTAGCGTAAAGTCCGAAATATCACTCTTCCTGGATACTGTTGCTGATTAATTTTGGCATAGACTCGCAAACAGGTTAATACCTCGCCAGGATTACCACCACAGTCTAATTGCAGGTCATCTTTAGAAAATTCACAAACATCAGCATACAGTCCTGATAATTGTTTGAGTCGGACTTCATTACCTGCTTTAACTGCTTTATCAGCGGCTTTTTTTAACAGATGCCGGGATTCTTTTTGTAATTTTCCCCACCAAGAATAACGTTCAGCAGGGGGGATAAATACTAAGGAATGAATGGCTTCATCCATGTCAATCCAAGCACATAAATTAATAACTGCATCAGTATTTTCATCTATTTTTTGGATGCGGTGCAAGCGATCGCTTAAAGCATCAATATATTGATGACGTTGTTCCAATTTGGCAGATAAAGAAACTATATCAAAGCTAAAAACACTTTTTAAAGCATGATATAAATCTGGATCTATTTCTATAAACTTAATATATAAAAGTAAAAATCCGGCGATTAAATATGAATTTTTAGAAAGATGAGTTTGGGCAATTTCTGAATTTATCAAAGCTGTTTGAGATAAACATAGTCCTTTGGCTTGAACTGTACCACTCAACCCCGGATAAATAATTTCATCACGCACAAATGGCAATTCATTCAGATTTATATTATCTACAACTGCCCCTACTTCCTGTGCTAATTCTAAAGCCTTATGTCGCCAAGATGTCGCTACATCTTCAGGAACTCGCAATAGTTTTCTATGAATTTCGTTCCATATTTCTCCATCAGTTTGACCTTGAATATGAGAATTACCTAAATAAGAATTTAATTCTGGATTGTTATTGAAAATATCTTTTAATTTTAATAATTTTAATTCATTTATTAATTCAGGTTGTTTTAGATCCCCGACTTCTTTAAGAAGTCGGGGATCTGGGGATGGTACAGGTTCTAATAATTGATGAAGTTCCTGCAACAGTTCTTCGCATACCTGACATCCGGCATCAAATGGATATTCTTGATTTGCTTTTGTTAAAGTTGCAGCTAATCCATATAAATTAAACCGCAATATTTTGGCTAATTCTGAGTTTTCTATAGTTAATAGTTTATGTAGATTCTGCATAATTTTATCAGGATGAAAATAAAAGATTTTAGATCCCCGACTTCTTCAAGAAGTCGGGGATCTTGAACTTAATGAATACCGCAAAAAGGATCACGTTCTTTATCAACTTCATTGGGTTGTAGTTCCAATTCTGCCCGATAAACACATCCTTCTTGTTCGAGACATTCTTGATTATTAGATGTCCAATAAGGAACTGCCCCCGCGTGCATTCTTAATATGCCTGTATTATCAAGAGTTACATGATATTGACAGGGATAATCTGTGATAATATCTGGTCTGCTGAGTGTACCAATCCGTAGCCATTTTTTAGTATTTGTCTCACTATCAGTTTGATAAATGTAGAAAGTATGTTGACCACTTTGAGGAAATGGTGGCAAAGGTTTACTAATTAATCCTGTGCCTGGTTGCTTCACCCCATCTTGTAAATAATGAAATGTTTCCATTGATTTACTTTCATTATTATCAATGGCAAATACTAAATGATAAGCATGAGGTTGATCAACTGTGGCAGATTCTAAAACATTGACAGCAATATCACCATCATTTAAGTTGTGTTGGTGGTTTTCTACAGCGATATTCCACTTTAAATTACCATCAGTAAACAAGGCATTTTCAGTAGATTTAGATATGACTGAATTAATATCAATACCAACCACGTCTATTAAATAATGGGGATTACCTCGACATAGTAAAATACTAAATTGTAAAGCTTGGTCAATCTCAAATTGGACTTTGATTTTTTTGAGAAATTCCTGTTCTTCCATGCCCAACTTATCCATCAATATTTTACCGTCGAAACTACCCCACAGACGAAAAGTTCCATTTTCATAATCTTGACGATGGATAATATTAGTTAATTGAATGCCCTGCCAAGGTGTCCGCACTTTAGCAACCGTATCCCAAGGTGCAAGCTGATATAGTTCTTGTCCAGCACTAAAAATGGCTAATGGGTCGTTACTTTGGGTTTTGCGTTTGAAGTTGCAAGGAAGATAATAAAACAGGTTTTTGACATCAATTTCTAATTGATTTGCACCTTTGCGTAATAGACTTTTAGATTCTTCAGGATCAAATCGAAAGCGGCGCAGTTTTTCGGCATAACAAGCACCTGCGGAAGTGGCAAGTTTAGTAAATTCTAAAACAAAAGTAATTCGTTCGGGATTCCAAACAAAATATGGTGATTGACTAAATTCCTCGTAAATTTGTTGTTGCACAAGATCAAGACTACAGGTTTTTCCAGAAAGAATTAACCAATCTACTTTTTGATTAGGTTCTGAACTGAGACGGCTTTCTATTAAACCTTTAGCAATCCCAATTGCTTCTTTAATTGACGAAGTTGCTGCCCGTTCAAATTGCTGATGATCTAAAGTTAAATAAATAGATTCAGAACTTCTAACTTGAAATTTAACAGCACTTTGGGCAAGCAGTTCGCCAATTTGTTGTTCATTTAAAGTGAAAGTTAATAAAGAACCATCTGTGGTTGTTTTTTGTCCTAATTTGAGTTTGGCAGCTTCCGCATGATCCCACAATGTGTAAAAGGTTTGTAGGCGTTGGGGTGCCTGTTGCCAACGAGTTGGTAAGACTTTTTCCGCAGTATCCAGGGCATCTTTAAAGGCAACATCACCTTCAGGATTTTCCTTATCTATACATTTTAATAAACTACCAGTTTTAAATTTCCCATCTTCTAAAAAACGGTCGTTTAATTCGGAGTTAATTAAGTCTTCTAATTTATCGCTTTCGATATCACCTGTAGTGACTGCGGTAAGGAGAAAATCAGAAATTGCAACTTTTAACAAACGGAAAATTCGTAAAGTAATTAATTCACCACCTAATTGTAAATGTCCTGAAGAACCTAATAATTTAGGAGTCAGTTTATAGTAACGTCCTCCTAAACCTCGATCTTCATGATCTGCAAAGAAAGGGGTTTTATCTTCGAGGGTAAGTTCAATTAAAGCTAAGTCAGTTGTGCCGCCACCAATATCTAAAACTAGGACATTTTGTGACCATTTATTCCCATTTTGACGACAACGAGTTTTAAAAGATTCAATGCCAATATTCAGATTTCCGCCAAATTCTCGCCACAGGAAAAAGATAGCAACAGACACAGCTTCATCATAGGCTGTTTGCACATCA
The DNA here is from genome assembly GCF_017355725.1 of Anabaena sp. 54. Taxonomy (NCBI): domain Bacteria; kingdom Bacillati; phylum Cyanobacteriota; class Cyanophyceae; order Nostocales; family Nostocaceae; genus Anabaena; species Anabaena sp. 54. Next base: position 65,428 of record NZ_JAAVWA010000009.1, on the reverse strand, counting down.
TCAATGCCTAATTCCTGTACCAATTGCTTGATTTCTTTACGAACTACGGGAGGGGCAACGGTGGGATAGGTAACAACTGCTGTTAAAAAATCGCCTTCTGAAAATCTGCGTCTAGCCCGTTGCCGATAATCTTCTGTTAATTCAATTAATTGCGCCCAAGCTGCTTGAATGAGGCGATTAACTTGAATGTTTTCTTCGTCGTCTTCTAAGATAATGGGAAAAGATCGATCTTGTCCAAAATAGCGTTTGGGTGAATGATGAAATCTGCTAATAATTTCTTTGACTGAAACAGTTGTTCCTTGGGCTATGGCTTTTTTTCTATTATCTCTTGCGTCTCTACCCATGCGTAGTTTTAAAGGGATTAATTGCGATACTTCCATTTCACTGGGAATTTCTGTACTGCGTCGGTCAATATCTAAAACTACAGGAATTAAATTTTGTGATTCTAATGTGGGAACACGAAAAACTTCATGATATATAGCATAAAGCTTTTTGCTAACAGCCCGCCGAAATCTATCACTTGTTCCTAGACATAATTCAATTTGCCGAATTGCTTCTAAAAATAATTCTTTGTTATCGCTTTCAAAAATTTCACTTAATTGATCTGATTCTATTTCTAAGTTTTTGCTAATATCAACCAGGAATTTTTCCCACTCACCACTACTAACATCTGGTAAGGCTAAATCTGGGGAGGAATTAAACCATTCCGCCATACGTTCTCTTAATCTCAGTTCTTGTTCTCTGGGTAAAACTTCGGCAATGGGAACTTCTATGGGGTCAAAAAGTGTCACTGTAGAATTGGAAGTACCAAAATCTAAAGCTAACCAACCAGGAAATCTTTTTCTTTGTTTTTCGTTGAGTTTTTCACTGAGTTGTTGACTTAAATTATGCAAATAGTGATCAAATTGTGAAGTATTCATGGGTGGATGATTTTTTGTAGATGAACTTGATGATGTTTGTAAATTGGGTATAAACCAAAGATCACATTCAGCACATACATGATTAGATATGGACAAATTTGGTTTTCCCGCAGCGTCAGAATCAAAATATTCGACAATTACCTTTAAGATACAATCAACTATTGTGGTTAAAGGTGCATCTAACTGACAGGAGTTTTGTCCTAGTTGAGAAATATTATAAATTTGTTTGGGTGTATCTGAGTGAAATTGTCTATAGCTGCTTTGAATTTTTGCTGCTAATTCATTTGGTGTACCTCTGACTATGCAGGTAATTCGAGAAATGTAGGGAATGTTGCTTTTAATAGGGACAATTTGGATGGTGGGTAGATGCAACTGTGCGTTTTCTTTCATACCTAATTTAAAGCTAGGTAGAAGCTGAATTTCCACAGGCATTTTTATTTTCCTTTTTTGTTTGTTAATATTTCATTGATAGTGCATTTCCCTAAATTTATTTGATAACTAATAGAAGAGTACGGATTATATCAATTCCTATTTCATTGAGGTAGATAAGGAAGATTTTAACCGCAGATGGAGGAGGATAAACGCAGATGAACGCAGATGAATTTGTACTTTATTAGATGTTATACCAATTTTGTATAAAGATGCGCCAAATTTAGAAAGGAACGTTAGCGAAGCGTGGCGTTAGCCATACCACAGAGGCACAGAGAACACAGAGGAGGAAAAGACAAGGTTACAAAATTCAGCGCAGTCTCATAAAGAAATGGTATTACCAATTAAATGCAGGTAAATAATTCTTCTTCATTAATTGTGGCAATATCGGTTAAGATTTCTAGCCAAGCTGGAATGGCTAATTCGGTTTGTGAATCTCTTGCAGCAATATATCTTAGTAGTGCTTCTTTTTTGGAAAGGTTTTGCAAGCTGGGAATAATTTGATCTAAAATTCCATTGATTTCTATATTTACTTGCTGATTGCTTTCACTGACATATTGCACAAGGTGAAGACTAGCACTAGCGGTAATTTCATCTCGCAGTCGTAATACGAAAAGTTGATGATTGACACTTCTTGATGGGTTTTGGTTTCTTTCTGGTGACCAATCAAAAATTTGCCCAACACTGTGTTTTTCGTCTTGTCTAGCTAGGGGAAAAATACTTTCTGGTTTGATGGTTTGATTATGGTTATTGATTTCGGCAATAATTGCTTCTTTCCATTGACGAGGATCAGATCCTAGTAACAGTTTATAAAATAAATCTGCTTCTTCAAGTCCAAATTTTGATTCAATTTCTTGTTCCATTTCTGGCTGAAGAATGGCTTGTAGTTTTTCTCGTTCTAAGGTGATTTGATGTGCCAATGAGCTTAATAAGTCTATCACGGCTTGACGAATGCGATCGCTCGCAAAGTTTTCCAGTTCTCTAACTGTTTTCTCAAAGGCTGGATAAAAGTCATCACTCTTAGTCGGTATGGAGGTATTAACCCGATTTCCTCTATCAAATAATTTCCCCGCTGCACCTTTAAATTCTGCTAAGGTAATTGTGCCATTTTGGATTTTATTAAATAATAATGTCCACTGACTCCAATTCAAAATTTTTAAAGTTAGTTCATCTTTAATGACATCAGTAACTACAATACCTCGGCGGTCTTTCAACTGTTCTTTACCTAAATCTTTTTGAAAGTTTCTGTAGGTTCTATCTAAACTTTCTATAGCTAATCTCAATTCTAGTAAAGCCGGAGTATCAACTGTTGGTATACCTTGTTCGTGAATTTCGGCAATAATTTCTTTGAGATATTCTTGTTGTTGACGAATACCATCAGCCGCCCGACGGGTATCTTCATATAATTGCTTTAGTCCGTGATTAGCAACATGAGTTTGAATTAGTTCTCTTAATTTACTAATACCACCATCTTGAGCAAAATAACCCAATTGTTTCCCTAATTGATTTCTCCCATCTGCTGCTAATAAAGATTCACTTAAATCTCTCCATTTCTGTTGTAATTTTTTCGGTCTTTCCAGATATTCTGGATAATCTAAATTAGCGAGAAATTCCTCAGAACCTGCTTTCACTTGACCAGAACGTTTGGCTAATTCAGCTAATCCTAACAGGGGTGATAATAAAACAATTCTGTCTTTTTGACTGGTAAATGCTTCCGCTCCATCAATAATGGTTTTGAGAACTTTTAATTTTTGGAAAACTGTATTTGTTTGTAACGGTTGAGAATCAGATTGATTATTAATTAATAAATCTAGTTCTCTTTCTCCACCTTCACTTTCTAAAGGCAGTTGATCAAAACGTCCCACACCGACGAGAATTAAATCCTTGAGGTCTTGTCCTGGGCGTTGTTGCTGCATCATTGTGAAGATTTTATGGGCGCGATCGCTCCCCGGCGATTTACCATTCAGTAAGACTAGAATTGTCTGTACCTGTGCCAATTCTCGCAACGATAAAAATGTATCCCTAGCCCCAGAATTAGCAGCACCCAACCCCGGAAAATCCAACAACACAAATTCTTCTGCACCCGTAACATCCCAAATTTCCCGTGATATTTTCACTTCAATATCAACGCGACGAATTAAGAGAAAACTGGTTTGTAATAATTGCGTTCCTAATCGTTGTGGCGCATTTGGTAAGCGAACATTCGCCGCTGGTAAATCCTCAAACTTGAGAGATTGAATCGCCATTGGCATTTCTGCCAGTTGTAAACCCTCACGAGCAGTAATACCATCAATTTGGTAAAAGCGACCGCATAAAGCCTCACCATAAGCCTGATAAGCCCGCAAAAATAGCACTAACTCCCGCACCAAATAACGCAACTCTAAATTATTTGAGCTTTTCCAAACTTCCTCACACCAAATACTGATATCCTTACCAGTTTTAATTTTAGCTACCTGTAAAGGTGTCACCCCAGCGGACGTAGCGCGACGGTTTGCTTCTTTGAGAATGAAGTGTAAGCACTCATTTACCCCTTCATGGGATAAATATTCCACCGTATAATTATTTACTTGAGTAGTTGCAAAATCATCCTGGGTTTTAATATGAATAGCTGTGACATTACCTGTTGTCGGATTTTCACTCACAGGTAAAGCATCTGCATAACCAATCAGACTGCCTAGCAGCAAACTTTTTCCGCTGCTAAACTCCCCCATTACGCCAATTTTCACTGGTGAGTTGGCTAGTTCAACAGTTTTCTGTGCCGCCTCTCGCAGCCGCAACAGACAATCATCAAGGCTAGTGGGAACCCAATCTTCCTCTTGGGAAGGGCGTTGGGGAACTGAGTCAATTTTGCGGAGGATAAATTCACCGTACTCTTTCAATCGCGCCAGCTTGTCTGGTTCCATAGAGTAGTCTTTCGTTTGAGTTCATTTTCACAACTGGGTTATAACACAAAACCCAGAAACCACCACCACTGATACAACAAAAACAGACAAGACTGTTCGGTTAAGGCAATGGTTTACGAATAATCTTTAACAAAAAACATACATGACTTGTTAAAGCAGAAGATAATGTTATTTAGAGAACTCCACAAAAAAGATAATCCAATGTTGTGGGATGGGCATCTTGCCCGTCCTTGTATTATTAGCGGGCAAGATGCCCGCACCACAAGAAATTTTGAGATATTTTTTTAATTGGAGAACTCTTAATTTTGTTCAATTTGTCAATTATTGACCACCAGAAAAAAACAAAGGTAAAATAAATGCTGAGATAATTCCCCCTAAGACAATTACCTCAATAATTTGCAATAATAAACCACCCTTCATAAACTGATTAATTTCTTCCCGAAGATTATGGGAAAAATTACCCAACCAAACACAGAGACGACTATACCAGTTAGTAGGACTATCTTCTGGACGGAATTTCCAGGATAATATTGATAATAATAATGGCGCACCACCAACTTTAGCCGACATCAAAACATGAATTGCTAAACAAAAAATTATGATTACCCAAGCTATGAGATGAGCATAATACCAAACATGATCAAGTTCTCCTAGTGGTAGCCATTCTTCCTTCATCATTCTCCCAGATACCACCACTAAAACAGCAGCAAGCAACATTTTAGTATTCACTAAACGTTGCAGACTTACCCACCAAATTGGTTTACCAAATTGAGTTAGATTTTGGATAGAGTCTGGTTGTAACAGTCGTCTTTTTCCAGCATGAAAACTATAAACAGCAAAAAATGGCAGTAAAATCAAGAAAAATACTGCTAATGTCCCATGAATATCCTGTATAGGATTGATTTTGGGAATTGCGATATATCCAAATCTTTTGTCAAAAGTATTGTAAACTAAGAATCCGCTAATAATTGCACCAATTCCTAAAATCCCGCTTATACCATGCAGGATTCGGAATATTAATGGTTGATAGGGGGCTGAACGATTCATAAGTTGATATAGTAAGTTTCCACAAAAGCTAATTTTAGCTGAGTATATTAAAACATAGGATTTATATTACAGCAAATTGCAGATTAATTAGGTACAGGATCTAAATTTAAAGCCGAACAGTAGGTTGGGTTGAATGAAGTGAAACCCAACATTCGCAGTAATATAGTAAGAGTTTGTTGGGTTTCCTTGCGTCAACCCAACCTACAATAAATGTTGTTTTACTGAATCCTGAATTCTGCTATATTCCCTCTGCAAACTCAAATAACATGAATATCAAAAGTCCTCTCCGTTATCCTGGTGGAAAATCAAGAGCAATTAAAAGCATCGCTGAATGTCTTCCAGAAAAGTTTTCTGAATTCAGAGAACCTTTTGTTGGTGGTGGTTCAGTTTTCATTTATCTCAAACAACGATTTCCCAATTTAAAGATTTCCATTAACGATTTAAACCCAGAATTATTTTTATTTTGGCATTTGGCAAAATCTGATTTACCAAAATTAGTTTCCGCAGTTCGTCAAGTTAAAGAAAATTCTCAAGATGGAAAATTACTTTTTGCCGAATTAGCTCATGTAAATGTTAACACCTTATCAGAGTTAGAAAGAGCGGTCCGGTTTTTTGTTCTGAATAGAATTACATTTTCTGGAACTATAGAATCCGGTGGATTTTCTTTAGAATCTTTTCATAAAAGATTTACCAATTCATCAATAGATAGACTAGAAAAATTAGAAAATATACTAACACAAGATATCAAAGTTACTAACTTAGATTATAGCCATCTGATTAATGAACCAGGAAAAGAAGTATTCATATTTTTAGATCCTCCTTATGTTAAAGCCGAAAAATCTAAATTATATGGAAAAAAAGGAGATTTACATACAGGATTTGATCATCAAAGATTTGCTTCAAATTTAAAACAATGTCCCCATAACTGGTTAATTACCTATGACGATTGCCCAGAAATCAGAGAAAACTTTAAATGGGCAAATATCATTACATGGGAATTACAATATGGCATGAATAACTATAAACAAAAAAAAGCCGAAAAAGGCAAAGAACTATTTATTAGTAATTATCAGATCCCCGACTTCTTAAAGAAGTCGGGGATCTAAACCTCTAAATCTGGTAAAATCACATTCAACATCATAAAAAAGCCGAACAATGGATTTTACTATTTGGTCTAACTTACTCAAACAATTATTGGAACGGCAATCATTATCCCGGACTCAAGCCGCAGAATTGATGCAAGGATGGATAAATGAAACGATTCCCCCAGAACTGTCAGGGGCAATTTTAATGGCCTTGAACTTTAAAGGAATTTGTGCTGAAGAATTAACAGGAATGGCAGAAGTATTAAAATCCCTGTCTTCTATATCCATGAACAAGGGCGGGGAAACACCATCCCAACGGTTAATTGATACTTGTGGTACAGGTGGTGATGGGGCATCAACCTTTAATATTTCCACCGCTGTCGCCTTTGTAGTGGCTGCTGCTGGTGTACCTGTGGCTAAACATGGTAGTCGTTCTGCTTCCAGTCTCACGGGAAGCGCGGATGTTTTAGAAGCCTTGGGAGTAAATTTGACTGCTGCCAGTGAAAAAGTCCAAGCAGCAGTGCAAGAGGTAGGAATTACATTTTTATTTGCCCCTGGGTGGCATCCAGCCCTGAAAGCCGTTGCCCCATTACGGCGAAATCTCAAAGTGCGGACTGTGTTTAATTTACTAGGACCTTTAGTAAATCCCCTGAATCCTACTGGTCAGGTAATTGGTGTTTTTGATCCTCAACTGATAGAAACCGTTGCTGAAGCCTTAAATCTCTTGGGAACACAAACAGCGGTGGTTCTCCATGGACGAGAAAAATTAGATGAAGCTGGTTTGGGCGATATTACCGATTTGGCGATTTTAAAAGATGGTAAAGTATTCCTAACTACTGTTGATCCCCAGGAAATTGGTGTGATTCCTGCTCCCATTACCGCTGTTAAGGGTGGTGACGCACAAGAAAATGCGGTGATTCTTAAAAAAGTTTTGCAAGGGAAAGGCACACAAGCGCAACAAGATATAGTGGCGTTAAATGCTTCCCTGGCATTGCAAGTAGCAGGTGTAGTTCCCTGGCTAAATCATGCCCAAGGGGTGACTGTAGCTAAAGAAATTTTACAAAGCGGTAGCCCTTGGACAAAGCTGGAACATTTAGTGGATTTTCTGAAGGATTAGCTTCTGAGTGGCCTTGGGGACGAAATTCTACGACATTACGTTTGATAGTTACATCGTAATTACCGAAAAAGTCATGTCCTAAAAGTCCTGTTTCTAATTCTGTACCAGCGATCGCTACTGGGACCTTATTTACGATCATGCCCCCGGCTTCCATAGAATCAAGATAGCCAATGGGGAATTCTACCGCTTTGGCACTGGCAGTATTCGCTTTAGCTTTGCCGACAGTAACTACACCCAAAGCCGCTGCTATCTTCTGGGTAATCACAGTCCCACTCGCCCCCGTATCTACAATCATCTCAAACTGCTGTGTCCCATTGAAAGTAACTTCAATAATTGGTGTACCACCAACTCGCCGTTTAATTGGGGCAATAAATACCTCGTGGTTGCGAGGGAGGGTGGGTGGTTGCGAGAAACTAGGCTTAGATTTAGATAAGGATGGTTTTAGAGCTTTATCAGAGGGACGAGCCGAAATTATCCCATTACCCGGTAGTTGAGGAACCTCAATGACCACTGATTGCGGCTGAGTTACAGAAGATGCTAAATTTTTGGGGTAAGCCTTCCGGCGAGCTAAGGCAACTTGACGGCGGTATTCAAGGATTTGACGTTGAGCAAAGGCAAAATTGCCACTATTGCGCCTAACTTGCTTCATGAGAGCGATCGCATCTTGCCACTGATTCACCACCAACTTCCAATCATCCACAGATACAGCGGATTGGCTGATACTTTTAGCACCAGCAGCTTTATCTAGTGCCATTTCCAAAGAACTTAATTGGGTGGAAGCAGATGCTCGTGGCGTTGAATTTGGACTAGCTAACAGTTGTTTACGTTGACTGGAAGAACGGATAGCTGCCAAACTCCCATTTGATAAAGATTGTTTAGACTCACCAGCTATCTTTGTCTGCTGATCTTGATTACAAGCAACAGTCAAAACCGCTAAACTAACGGAACAAAAAATGAGGGCTGTCCGGGACAAAAAATACTGAAGCATAGTGAATGTTTTAACCGCCCTGGCTGCTCTTCCCAAGTGTACTCCTCCCACCCAATTAAAAATGCTTGACTATTGAATCATTTTAAAATTAAAGTTTTGATGAAGAATTTCTGGTGATTTTATATACATATATATGATTTATAGGATTTTTTTTGTAAAGGATTGTATAGTAACTACAGGAAGGTTCTGAGTTTTCGATCAATATATGAATATATTGTCTGTCTGGCATTACCAGATATTATCCGTGAGGAGTTATATTCTCTAGAAAGGTATTTAAGGTTGTCATTTATATACAAGTAGAGGTATTAACCATGTCTAGCGCAGTTTTAATTGATTTTGGTCAAATTTATCAAGTTCGAGGCAACAAGGTTGCTTCTGCTTCAAAATTTGATGAAATTACTTCACGTTTAAAAAAAGCATCTAGAGAGATCAAGACTGAGTGGAACAATTTTTCTTCTGAACAACGTGATTACTTAACAGATTTTGCCTACTCTTTCATTGAACAAACGCAGGGAGCTACAGGGTTTTTGGATATCCTCAAATCAAAAATTTATTTGCTTTTTTTGAATCTTAGCTCCCAAAGAGAATCTTTTGATGCTTGTATTGATGCTATTGATTTCTTGGTTGATACAATTCTTGATTGTATTGAGCAAGATGATCCCGGCTATCAGGCTGTTTTATCTGATACTTTAGAGGAATTGCGTTTAAATTACGAACGGATTCCAGAAGTAAAGCCGGAGGATAGTAGTGCCTGGTTGCGAAATATATTCGATAAGGCCATTGCAGAAGTTTGAGATTAGTCTTGTTAAACTTGTTAAAACTCACTACAAAAAAAATAAAAGAGCTAGAGATTCATTTGAGACTTTGATACAAAAGTATATAGAGACTCTTGCAAAAGATCCGCTTTTTGATGAATCAGATAGCGAGAATTTTCCTAAAGGTGCTTACAAACCAGATTTTGAATTTAGAAAAATTCGGTTTTTGATGGCAGAACTTCAATGTGCTTCTCGTAGAGGCCGATTTATGTATGTTGTTCATCAAAATTCTTGTTCTGTCTATCCTGTATGGGTTTATACCCATGAAGAATACCCTAAAAGACCTAGCGACCAGGACTTGAAAGAGCAACTGACAATTATAGAAATGAATATTGTAGATATAGACTCTCCACCTTCATAAACCATGAGAAGATATACCTTTGCTGTCTTCTAAAAAAATAAGTTATAGAAGATATAAAACCCTCTTTTCTCTCCAATTACTAATTACAAATGATCTATGTCCTTATCTGACGCAGTACCTGCTCTACTTGTCCTAGCAGATGGCTCTACTTATCGTGGTTGGTCTTTCGGCGCTACAGGAACTGCCATTGGCGAAATCGTATTCAACACTGGTATGACCGGATATCAAGAAGTGTTAACCGATCCTAGTTACTGTGGTCAAATCGTCATTTTTACCTATCCCGAACTAGGAAACACTGGTATTAATTCCGAAGACGAAGAATCAAATCAACCCCATGTTAAGGGAGCGATCGCTCGCAATATATGTCATAAACCTAGTAACTGGCGTTCCAGCCAATCCCTACCCAACTACCTGCAACAGCACCACATTCCCGGTATTTACGGCATAGATACCCGCGCCCTCACCCGGAAAATTCGGATGTTTGGAGCCATGAATGGCGGCATTTCCACCGCAATTCTCGACGAAACAGAATTGTTAGAAATGGTACAAGCAGCACCCAACATGACAGGCTTAAACCTAGTCAAAGAAGTCACCACACCAACCGTTTACGAATGGATGGAAGCCACAACCACCCCTTGGGAATTCAACCCCGAAGCCGTAGCTAAAATTAGCGAAACCTTCACCGTCGTCGCCCTAGACTTTGGAGTCAAGCGGAATATCTTACGCCGTCTCGCCAGTTATGGATGTCGCGTCATAGTTGTTCCTGCCGATACACAACCAGAAGAAATTCTCAAATACAATCCAGATGGTATTTTCCTCTCCAACGGACCAGGAGACCCCGCCGCCGTCACAGAAGGTATCAACACCACCAGAGCCTTGCTAGAGAGCCAAAAACCCATATTTGGCATTTGCATGGGACACCAAATTTTAGGTCATGCCCTGGGAGCAGAAACCTTTAAACTAAAATTTGGACATCGCGGTTTAAATCAACCTGCCGGCTTACAAGAAAGAGTGGAAATTACCAGCCAAAACCACAGTTTTGCCTTGAACCCAGACTCCTTACCCACAGCCACAGTTGAAATCAGCCATTTGAACCTCAATGATCTGACCGTAGCTGGAGTCCGTCACAAGACCCTACCTGTGTTTTCTGTCCAGTACCACCCAGAAGCCAGTCCTGGACCCCATGATGCCGATTACTTATTTGAGCAGTTTGTACTAAAAATGCAAGCAGCACGGCAATAAATTTTAGATTTGGGATTGCCGATTTTAGAAGAGCATCCGGTAAGCGTAAAGCGAGCGTGTCTTTAGACCTGAGATACAAGCGACACTTCGACAAGCTCAATGACCGCTCGTGCGGTTTTAACCGCATAGAGTCTTTTTTTCATGAAGATTGGTTGAGGTGCGCGAAGTTTTGTTATCTTTGCTCTCAATGGTGTTATACTGTTCACAACAGGAATGGTAATCAACCTGTATAAAAACCTAACTGCCTAACCGCAATCTGTACCTTGACTCTTGTTGATATGGGGTTCTATTCCATAGTTCTAGTGACTGCCCTCCGAATAGGTAAAATCTTCATGGGAGCTAGACGACACAGAATTTAAACTCAATCAAAATTTGCAGTAATGCAACTACCTTCGGGCAGGAGGAAAGTTAACGCTTGGGGAGAGAACCACCTCTGGCTTAGATACCGCAAGGGTTCTAAGTTAAGTGGACTCGTTGAACCAAGAATCTCAGTGGCTTTAGCCAGTGAGAGTGTCAAATTCACAAACTTGGATTCATGCCAGCAGAGGTAAAGCATAAACCCATAAACCCCAAAAAATCTAAAATCTAAAATCTAAAATTCCCAGGTCATGATGGACATTGGTAACTAGTAAAAAATTTTGCCAGTTCCCAACATAGACAAATTGCTCAAAAACCATCTATACTAGAACGTTTACTTTTAGTAAAAAGAACGAGGAGAAAATCATAGCTGAACCACTAAATCTAACCGTGAGCCTGAGAGGTACACGCGAAGTCCGCGATAGCTGTCAGCTATTACGCCTCACAGGTTTATTAGACGCTTTCTCTGAGCCGACATTCACTAAAGTAATTGGCAGTAAAATCGAGGAAGGTCCAAAAAACATCATTTTAGACCTCTCACGTATTGACTTTGTGGATAGCTCTGGCTTAGGTGCGCTTGTAAGACTAGCCAAACTGGCTAAACCTGAATCTCAAAGTGAAGGCAGTTTCCAAATTGTCACTAATGCTCGTGTCACCCAAACGGTTAAGCTTGTTCGTTTAGAAAAGTTTCTCTCCCTACAAGTTTCAGTTGAGGCAGCCCTAGAAAACATCCCAGCAGATTGATTGCTTGAATGGAAAATCTAAATTAAGCTATCCGATGTCAAATCTGGATAGCTTAATTTTTGGATTACAGTAGAAGTTAGGAGTCTCTTTCCGTATGGCTTTTATCTCAGATTCTGGATCTCATTCAACTACACACCCCCATCTCAAAGAAGAACCCCCATTTAATGTATTATGTTGAGAGTTAAATATAATTTAAGTTGTTTTAGATAATGACGGCAAAAATTGTCTCCCGATGTAGTGCTTTCTTAAGGAATGATTAATCTGTGAAGTCCAAGGAGGAAACAGGCGAACACGAAGAAGATGAAACCGCTACACAGCATTCATCAGAGATTTACCCGTGGTTGGTAAATGCGACGCAACTACCCCAGCAAATATCCCCAGCCCAAATAAAACAGATATCTCCTTCAGCATTAGCCTACTTGGGGGACGCAATTTACGAATTATATGTTAGAATGTTTTATCTGTGGCCACAACAACGATTGGAAAATTACCATCGTTCCGTAGTGGATCAGGTAAGAGCAGAAACACAAGCGCTACATTTGCGAATGTTAACTCCTTACTTGAGGAGTAACGAATTAGAAATTGTTCGCAGAGGTCGTAACTCTGCTACGAGTCGTCATAAACGACTAAATCCCGAAATTTATCAACAGGCAACTAGTTTAGAAACCTTAGTTGGCTACCTATATCTTACTGATTACCCCCGTTTAACCGAGCTATTACAAAAACTTCCCCTAGAGAAATAGTGAGAAGCTACATCTGGCGATTGTTACTGATTTGTAATGGTTCATTAAATTGATGTCATCGGGCTGTTCACTCATTTAAATCAAACCTCAATACTGTTATGACAAGTCAACCAAAGAAAAATCATGCCGGCGGACAACCAAAACGTGGTCAGCCAGTGAAAATCAAGGGCAAACGCGTTGTGCCTCAACCTAGCCGTAATCAAGGCAAAAGTGATGGTAAACCCCTTTCCGTTAAACCCCGGACATCTCGCTATGCTTCTGAACCATCTCCAGAAGTTAGAGGAGACAGAGAAGGTAAATCCTATTCTGCAAAACCCCGCTCTCGCTACGGTTCTGAACCATCCCCAGAGGTTAGGGTAGACAGAGAAGGTAAATCCTATTCTGCTAAACCTCGCTCTCGCTACGGTTCTGAACCATCCCCAGAGGTTAGGGTAGACAGAGAAGGTAAATCCTATTCCGCAAAACCCCGCTCTCGCTATGGTTCTGAACCATCCTCAGAAGGTAGAGGAGACAGAGAAGGTAAATCATTCTCAGTTAAACCTCGGACATCTCGCTACGGTTCTGAACCATCCCCAGAAGGTAGAGGAGACAGAGAAGGTAAATCATTCTCAGTTAAACCTCGGACATCTCGCTACGGTTCTGAACCATCCCCAGAAGGTAGAGGAGACAGAGAAGGTAAATCATTCTCAGTTAAACCTCGGACATCTCGTTATGGTTCTGAACCATCCTCAGAAGGTAGAGGAGACAGAGAAGGTAAATCATTCTCAGTTAAACCTCGGACATCTCGCTATGGTTCAGAACCATCCTCAGAAATCACCTTAGCAAATGAAGGTAAATCCTTCACCAGTAGATATCGTCCTTCTTATCAGTCTTCCCAGGAACTTCCAGAAATTACATCCACAGAAGAGACTGATTTAATCTATGGTCGTCATCCAGTTTTGACGGCGTTGGAAAATGAACGCAGTATTAACCGTCTTTGGATTACTACTCGTCTTCGTTATGATCCCAGATTCCATCATTTGATTTTGCAAGCCAAGGATAATGGCGCAGTGATTGATGAAGTTGAACCAATGCGGTTAGACCAAATTACTGGTCGCGCTAACCACCAAGGAATAGCGGCTCAAATTGCTCCTTATGCCTATATTGAATTAGAAGACCTGATTGCTAAGTCCAAATCTATTACTGATCCTGTCATTGTAGTTGCTGATGGTATTACTGATCCCCATAACTTAGGGGCGATTATTCGCACGGCGGAAGCTATTGGCGCTCATGGTTTGGTGATTCCCCAAAGAAGAGCAGCGGGAATTACTTCTACTGTCGTAAAAGTGGCGGCAGGTGCATTAGAAACCTTTCCTGTATCTAGAGTTGTCAACCTGGGTCGCGCTTTAGAACAGTTAAAAGAACAAGGCTTTTGGATTTATGGAACTGCGGTTACAGGTAGCGAACCATTACAAAGTGTTAAGTTTAGCGGACCGGTGGTTTTAGTTGTGGGTGGTGAAGGCGAAGGTCTGGGGATGTTGACACAACGTTCCTGTGATGTTTTGGTGTCTATTCCCTTACAAGGTAAGACTCCTAGCCTCAATGCGTCGGTGGCAACTGGTATGGCACTTTACGAAATTTATCGTCAAAAATCGCAGAATACACTGTATCTTGATAAACTACAGACAATTGCTTTGAAAAAACAATAGTACAAAAGCTGATCTCGTGGATATTTGTCTGCGAAGTCAGCAACTGTAAAAGACAATAAATTTAATCTATTTGCACACGCCCAGTTATCACGTTTATAAATCGGCGAAAACTATGACAACGATTTGGCATAACTTCCAAGAGAGGTTAATTAGCACATTCAATGGACTCGGTCTTGCTTGGTGGGTAGAAGTTGTTACACAAAATCCCAGTTGTACATACTACTTCGGTCCATTTTTCAGTTCTGCGGCAGCTACTAAAGCCAGCAATGGCTATGTAGAGGATTTGGAAATTGAAGGGGCGCAGGGAATTATAGTGAATATCAAACGCTGTAAGCCTACTGTTTTAACAATTGCTGAAGATTTGGGGGAATGGATTGACCGTAAAGTAAAGCCTGTCTTTAGCGGTCAAAATTAGTCTAATTACCAATTCCAGAGGCTGTTATCGTTCCCAGGCTAATCCTGGGAACGAGTTATGCCTAATTTAAACTTTCATGATTTGGTGGTTATTGGCTAACCAATTGTCAATGTCTCCTAATAACTGTTGGGGTATTTCCCAAGGAAAAAGATGGGCTGTGTTGGGGTAACATTGCCATTGGGAGTTGTTAATGTGTCGGGCTGTTTCTAAACTGGCATCAGCGGTAATGTGGCGATCTTGTTCACCAGCAAGCACTAGGCTGGGACATTGAATTTGCCAAAGGTCTGGGGTGCGATTATAACCTGCTCTAATGGCACTGTAGAGGGCATTTGTAGCGGCTGATGAGGTTTGTAAGTAGGCTGGTAGGGCATCCCTAGCTATGTAATTGTAAGCTGTGGATGTGTGTTGTTGAATCAAGTAGCGAAAGAGCGATCGCTTGCCAAAAGTATTAATATTCCATTGCCAACTGGGTTTTATATAGTTTAATATACCTGCAATTCCTGTATAAATATTGTCTTTCCAAGAAATTCGGGGATGATTGCCCCAAGGTCTAGCGGCTGTGGCTACTAAAATTAAGCCTGTGATGCGTTGGGGTAGACGCATGGCTAGTTCCATCGCTAAAATGCCTCCTAGCGACCATCCCAATACTAAGCATTTTTCTATTTTCAACCGATCTAATAGGGCTTCTATATCGTCTAAATGGTCTTGCATTGCAAATTTACCCTGAAACCGACTTTTGCCGTATCCGCGTAAATCTGGGGCAATGGTTTGGTAGTGTTGTGATAAATGATTGGTGAAGACGGAAAGGCTACGTCCCGAACCAGGATGACCATGTAAACCAAGTATGGGAAATCCTTGACCTTGGGTGTAGAAGTTAAGTGGTACGGTTCTAGGTGTGTGATTTCCCATAAATGTCCATATAAGTTATGTTTCGCGCAATCTCTCTTAGAGATCCCGCAGGGTAGGCGCAAAGAAGCAAAGGCGCAAAGGTTAACTCTTTATTGGGCGTAGACCCTGCGCCCCTACGTTATTTATTTTTCGATGTAACCGCCAGCGTAAGTAATTACACACATAGTTGCATAGGTGATGTGATTGCCGTAAGCAACGCCAGTTGTATGAAAAGCTGGGTTAAAAATGTTTTTGCGATGGCCACGGGAGGGGACTCCATCATCAATTATCAATTGCATGATGATATCTGGGGCTGTTTTCTGACCATAGCTGATGTTTTCGCCGGCGGTGCTTTGCCATTGACCATAACGATTTAAACGGGTAAAGGGATCACTGCTGTCACTACCATTATGACCGATACCACCTTTTACGCCTTGGTCTTTGACGTGATCTTTTGCGGCTAAAGACATTCCTGTGGAGGGATGTAAGACAATGATGGGAGTGGTAGATTTAAGGAAAGCGATCGCCTCATCAACAGCTACAACTCCTTCTTTGGTTTGTAAATAGGAATTTGCCGCGATTTTGATTTTTGTGCCTTCAAATTTCTGTTTCCAGCTTTCTAGAAGTGGTATATAAGCGGCAGGATTTGTCCGCACCAGGTTCATTTCGGCAATTACTTTCTGTTCTAAATCGGAGAGAATGGTCAAATTTGCCTGAGTCATTGATTACCTACAGGTGGAAGATAGACGCTATGGGTTAATCATAAATCTTCCGTGTAAATCTTGAGAATCAAAAATCTATTTTTCTATATAACCACCAGCATAAGTAATTACACAGATAGTTCTGTACTGTTTATGAGAACCATAAGCCACACCAGTTACCCGAAAAGATGGATTAAAAATATTTTTCCGATGTCCACGAGAAGGTACACCATCATCAATTATTAGTTGCATGACAATATCTTGGGCTGTATTTGGTCCATAACTGATATTTTCCCCAGCGGTGTTTTGCCATTTACCATAACGATTGATGCGAGTGCTAGGGTTACTACCATCACTACCATTATGACCTGTTGCGCCCTTTGGTCTTTGGTCTTTAACATGATCTCGCGCACCTAAAGACATTCCTTTCGAGCTACGTAATGCACCAACGGGACGGACGGATTTTAAAAAAGTTATAGCTTCATCCACAGGTTTTACACCTTCTTGGGTAATTAAATAGGTATTACTAGAAATCTTGACGCGATTCCCCTGAAACCGTTTTTTATAATTTTCTATAATAGGTATATATGAACGGGGATTTGTTCTAACTTTGTTAGTTTCCGCAATTACTTGTTTTTCTAGGGTGGACAGATAATTTGTTTGTGCTAATGAAGTTTGATTATTTTTATTAGCAATCAGTGGCAGAGTAGATTCTGGATGTTTGAGTAATTGATCAGAAAAAGTTGTTGCCAGCGTAATAGGTAATAATACCAAAAATCCCAGGTAACGCATTCATAACCTCGTTTTTTGTTTAATGTAGTGATCTTTTTGGATAACTACTTATTACCTGTTGTAATCTTATTTGCTATTAAATGTAAAGTATGATCGGATTAATAATTTGATTTTTGAAATAGGTGAACACAATAAAACCAATCTGTGTAAAGAAAAGTAAAATCGCCCAAACCCTCTTCACTCTTGCCTCTTGCCTTGCCATAGGTTACTGAGCGAAGTCGAAGTAACGACAATTTTTAACGCCCACCTACTTAATTTATTCTGACTCCTGACTCGGTGACTCCTGCTTCAAAAGAGGAATTGAGAAGCGAAAAGTTATCCTCATCACTCCTCATAAGACTACTCCTTACACTTACTGCAATTAGAACAGTTAATCAATACGTGCTACCTCTAGCTAAAGGTGCAGATTTATTGGCAACAACCATTAAATTGGTATAAATTATTGCCTAACATCAGATTTCAGCTAACGGAATTCAGGAGTCACCGAGTTAGAATACCCTTTCAGGGAAGCAAGGCCGGATGAATAACCGGCGTTTTTGCACCCCACCAAATCATAGATTTAGTGGTCTTTAATCAGTGGCAAGTCCCAATTCTCGACTGATTGCTTCTGACTCCTGACTCCTGACTCCTGACTTCTGACTTCTGACTCCTGACTCCTTCTTCATTGTTTACCTTGCAATATTTCTTCTACTTCTGTGAGTTTTACAGGTCCAGCAAAATTTGGACTGGTGATAATAAAAGATGGTGTACCACCTAATCCTAATTGTTGGGCTAATAATAGGTCTTTTTCGATGGATTTATTAGCTAATTTGCGATCATTGTCAAATTTTGTGAGGTTTAAATTGAGCTTTTTGGCAATATCTAAATATAAAGTCTCACCCAATTGTTTCTGATTGGTAAACAGGGCATCATGATATTCCCAAAACTTACCTTGTTTATATGCTGCTGTAGCTGCTGTAGCTGCGGGTAATGCTTGATCATGAATTTGATAAAGGGGAAAATGTTTATAAACTAAGGTGAATTTATTCGGATATTTTGCCAATAAATCTTTGAGTGTTTGATGTGCTTCGGCACAATAAGGACATTCAAAATCTGAAAATTCTATCAATACCGTTTTTGGTTTGGTTGCACCAATTGTGGGAGAATCACCAATTACGGATTGAGGATTTGCTTGAAAATTATTGATAAATTCTTGCCGTGATTTTTGGATATTCTGTTGCTGTTGCTGCTGATATGCTCCCACAGATTCAATAATGATTTCTGGGTGTTTGCGGATAATTTCTAGAACTTGTTTTTCTAGTTGGGGGTCTATTTTAGTCTCAGCTTGGACGGGAAGTGACCAGCTTAATATCAGACAGATCAAGCTAACAATTGCTAAATTGCGAAAATGAGTAAAAATTTTGAACATTTGTCAAAAATAGATAACTAGCAATGTAATTTTATCAAGTAGCGGAGAAAACAGCAGTTGTAAAAATTATCTCTATGTCTTTTATCATTATCAGTATTATTGGTTTAAACTTGGCTGAATAGGGAAGAGATAGAGGGGTAGGGAGCAGGGGGAAATAATTACCAACTGACAACTGACCACACTAAACCAAAAACTTGGATTAATACAAAAATAAATTATGAACAGTAAAATTTTGGCAACATCTGTATTTTTACTCAGTGTGAGCTTATCAGGTGCAGTTCAAGCTGCAAGTTATGAGGATATTAGGCAGTTATTGGCAAATAAAAAGTGTCCAAAATGCTTTCTTGGTAACGCTGGATTAGTCATGGCTGATTTAGCTGGGGCAAATTTAAACGGTGCTAATCTTGTGGGTGCTAATTTAAGTCGGGCAAATTTAGCCGGTGCGGATTTGCGGGGTGCAAATTTAAGCGGTGCAAGTTTATTTGGTGTGAATTTAAGTGAGGCTAAACTCAGTGGTGCAAATTTAACTGGTGCTGATTTAAGAGATACCTATTTAATGAATGCTGAATTGAAAGGTGCGAATATTACAGGTGCAAATTTTCAAGGTGCGGTAGGAATACCTTCGCAAATTGCTAAATCAGAAGATTTTTATGCTTGGGGTGTAGCAGCAGCAGAAAAGGGGAATCTTAAACCAGCTATTGATTATTTTAGCCAAGCGATCGCCCTTAAACCAGACTATGCCGGGGCATATTTAGCTCGTGGTGTCGCTAGTTACCAAAGTTTAGACCGGAAAAACGCCTTACTAGATGCTCAAAAAGCCATAGAACTATTTGAAAAAGAAAAGAATACTGAAGGAACACAAACAGCCAAAGCATTTATTTTAGAATTAAAAACTGCTTATTCAGAGACAATTAATACAGGCAAACCCAGCTTTATGGATTTTGCGGGGAGTTTAGGTTCAGTTTTATTAAAGTTTTTGCCTTTCTAATCACCATTTTATCCAGAAAATTAGGTTTTAAACCCTTTTCTAATTACTGAGAAACAGGTATTATTGTCAGTAGGGATATTCCGCAACTATCAGGATAATCATACTACTGACAAAATGGATATTAAGGATTTTTATAAAGCCACTAACCCCGCACGCACTCTGAAAGCGCAGAATGTTGAAGATCAAAAATGTTATATTGACTTTTCGGGAGTGCGTGGTGAGGATATCATCAGCACTCTTAAAGATAGTATTACTATATGGAATCCAGATGAGCCTACCTGTAACCTATTTACTGGACATATTGGTTGCGGTAAATCCACAGAATTATTACGTTTACAGGTAGAATTAGAAGCAGCAGATTTTCATGTTGTCTATTTTGAGTCTAGCGAAGATTTAGAAATCACAGATGTAGATATTGCTGATGTATTTTTAGCTATTGCTAGTCGCATTAGTAAAAGTCTTGAGGAAATTGTTCTCGAAGAACCGAAAAAATTTCAGGAATTACTTCAAGGTGCATGGAATATTTTAAACTCTGAAGTTACAGGTGTTAAAGGTAAATTTGCTGGTCAAGATATTGGTTATACTGTTGACGGACAAAAATTATCTTTGTCATTGGGTATTGGGGAAATCACCACCAAAATGAAAAGTGATCCCACATTAAGAACCAAAATAAATCAATATTTAGCACCACAGAAAACAAACTTAATAAAAGCAATTAATCAAGAACTTTTAGAACCTGCCATTTCTAAACTCAAACAACAGGGTAAAAATGGTTTAGTTGTCATAGTTGATAACCTAGACCGCATAGAGAACACGGTTAAACCCTGGGGTCGCACACAACAAGAATATATATTTGTAGACCAAGGTGAATATCTAACTCAACTTAATTGTCATGTTATTTATACCATGCCTTTAGCTTTGAAATTTTCCAATGAATATGGCATACTAACTCAACGATTTCCAGAACGCC
This sequence comes from Anabaena sp. 54, assembly GCF_017355725.1. Classification (NCBI taxonomy): domain Bacteria; kingdom Bacillati; phylum Cyanobacteriota; class Cyanophyceae; order Nostocales; family Nostocaceae; genus Anabaena; species Anabaena sp. 54. The sequence continues at coordinate 44,827 of NZ_JAAVWA010000009.1, read as the reverse complement.
CAAAAATATTACCAATGGTTCCTGTTAAGTATTCAGATGGTAGCATCCATCAACAGGGATTAGAGCTAATGCGACAGATGATTTTAGCTAGAGCATTCCCTAATTTAGCACCAGAAGACCGCTTAAATAAAATTACCGACATTTTTGAGACTCCAGCAACTTTAGACCGTTTGTGTCAGGTTAGCGGTGGTCATGTGCGCGATATTTTGCGGTTATTAAAGTCCGTCAGATTATTGAAACCACAGGAGTTTCCGTCTTATTGGTAGAACAGCACTTGCATTTTGTCCGTCAGGCAGATTACTATTATGCTATGCAAAAAAGGGGGATTGTTGCTTCCGGTATAACTCAGGAACTTAGTCAAGATGTGATTCAAAAGTTTTTGACGGTTTGATTAATATTGATATTACACATTTCAAGTTACCCCCCTTAGTCCCCCATTGTCAAGGTGGGGTAAAAACCTTATTTATACCAGGAGTGCATTTGATGAAATTCAATCGGGATTCAAAAGTCAGTAAATTTCTTGAACAAATAAATTTTGTGCATGTACCTGGTAAGACAGATGATTTTATAGTCTTTAGTTCTCTAGATAGCAGTAAAGTCAGACCTGAAATAATAGTTCATACGAAGAGAAGACTTGCTAACTACAAGGAGAATTATATACCAGAAACACTTGCAAGGAAGACTGGTTATTGGAGCTACGAAGAAATACTTGATTCTCAAAGTTTAGCTTTACTCAAACTACCTTCGCCACGAGTAGTAACCAAAGAAGGTGTTGAAAGAATTCTTGATTCTGACAAAATTACTGAGGGTGATTCACTTCGATTTTTCAATTATGTGGCATCAAGCTCTATTAAGATGCCTGAAGAGTTCTGGTGTGTAATGGTACTATGGCTTTGTGATGAGATGAATCATTGCGCTGGGTTCAAAACTGCGTATTCTCAACTATTTGGCATTAATCCAGAAAGGGAAATTACACTTGATATAGAGAAATCTGATTTTATACAGTTTAATTCGATTATGAAAGACTCTTTTAAGCTTCTCGTAGCTCTCACATACGATGAAATTTCCACTATTAATGCATATATACATGACCTGCCAATTTATCAACAAATTGGGCAACCACTCAGTAATTTTGTCAGAAGAGTCATTGCTGATGAAAGTTGGCATTTCTCAAAGTTTGCAAATCTTCTTGTCAAGTACTTTCCTGAAAGAATATATGAGATTCCTGAGATTTTAGAAGAAGTAAAATTACTTGATGGAAGACCTTACAAGCGCACTTTTTTTCTTGACCATGACCCCTCGATAGAAGCTCAGTTCACTAAAGCAGCACAAGATAAAGCTTGTAGTATTGTTTTAAAAGTTTTAAATAAGAAGGCGAATAAACAAAAAAGGCGTTGCTGATTTGAGGTATGAAAATGATTTTTGATGATTTCAAAACCCTTGTAGAGACGTTCCATGGAACGTCTCTAGACCTAAATTCATACCTGGTTTCAGCAACGCCACAAAAAATAGTAAGAGCATTATCACAAAATTAATCTCATGCAAGCATTAAGTGGTGTAATTTTAAACCACATTCCGCACCCTAAACTGTCACACAAGGAAAATTGGTCGTTTGAAGATTTGGAACTGGCGAACATCTATTCTTTATACAAAAACGAAACACTGACCACTGAAACTAATATTAACGCTGTCCCTACCCACTGAATAGAAGAGAGTTTTTCATCTAAAAATAGATGGGAACCGATAATAGTAAAAACAGGAATGAGTGTAATGAATAATGAGGCAAAACTTGCCTGTACGTTTTTAAGGACAAAGGTGTACAACCAAAATGGAAGACCATGAAGAGTTATACCAGAAATGACTGCCAGTGTCCAAACGCCAAAGCTAATATCTTTTAGTTCAGTATTACTACCCATGAACTGGCTAAACAGCCAAACAAGTGATATCCCTACAAGCCCAACGCTTTGATTTAGAGCAACCAAAATCAGTGAGTCGAGGTTTACCACGAGTCGTCGAGTTATGATAGTGTAAAGTGTAGCACAAAATGTAGCAACAACGATTAATAAGTTGCCAAGGACTGAAGAGCTACCATTTACTGTGCTATTAAAATTAACTGTTACCAAACATACACCAAAGAAAGCTATGAACGAAAAAACGCTTGAGATGAAGCTCACTTTTTCGCCAAGCAGCAACCAAGCAAAAACAATAATAAGAATAGTTTCTGTTGACCAAATTAATGATTCAACACTAGCGTCTGTAAGTGATAAACCTATTGTTCCTAATGTATTGGCAATCCCCGGTTGAAGGAGACCAGGTAAACCCAATTTAATGCCGCGTCCAGCTGGTGGAATTGGTATTTTTCGTAGCCATATTATTACCCATAAAAAAATGTTGCTAGATATAAGTTGAATAACAAGCAGAGTGAGAGGAGGAATGTATTCCAGTAATCCCTTAGTCATTACAGTAGAAAAACCCCAGCTAGCTGCTGCTGATATGCCATATACAAAAATTTTCCACCGAGAAAAGCCAGAAGGAGAAGATAAATTTGACAAGTTTGATAATTTTTTATTTAGATTAGGAATATTCTTAAATCATATCAAAATTTTTAGAAAAATTATTTTTTATGATTAGGGAACACCAAAAAATAAATTACCCAATTTTGTGTGATGGGCATCCTGCCCGTCCTTGATGATTAGCGGGCAAGATGCCCGCACCACAAGAGATTTTTGGGGATTTTATTTCTTGGAAGTCCCTTAATGAATCATAGCAGGAGTCATGAGTCAGGAGTAAAAACCTGTTTTAAACTAAGTTTCACTATAAATTTAGCAGCCCCGACGGACAACAACTGGCTTCTGGGAGTGAAGACAAGACGATCATTTTATGGGATTTGGATTTAGATAATTTAGTCACCAGTGGTTGCAGTTTGCTGAATAATTATTTGATTGGTAATCCTCAAGTGTTGGCAGAATTAAAAGATTGCCAAACTCCATCTCGGTTATTATTAGCAGCAACGGTGTTAGTGATCCAAGGTGAGAACTTAGCAGAAAATGATGATATAAATGGGGCTTTGGCTAATTTCCGCCAAGCTAAAGAATGGGATAAGAATTTACAATTTGACCCTCAAGCAAAGGCAAAGGAGTTTGCTAAGAAGGGATTTTAATTGTCTGAATCAGGATTTTCAGGATTATGGGATTTTCAGGATTTATTTTTTGGTTTGAGTTGGGATTTTTTGGATTTTAAGGATGTGGAGGATTTATATGAAGTTGGATGAGATAACATATAGGGTTAATGGTTGTGCGATGAAGGTACATAATACTCTGGGTAATGGTTTTCAGGAGGTTATTTATCAAAGATGTTTGGAAATTGAGTTGAAAAGGGCGGGTTTGAATCTTGGTCGGGAGGTGGAACAAGTTATTTATTATGATGGCATTGATGTGGGTACGCGCAGGGCAGATTTTCTGGTGGAAGACCAGGTTATTGTGGAGTTGAAGGCGCTGATCAATTTGGAGGATGTGCATTTATCACAGGTGAAAAATTATGTTGTCGCTTATGATTTCCCTGTGGGGTTGCTGATTAATTTTGGTGCTGTTAGTCTTCAGTTTAAAAAGGTATTTAATCCTAAATATAAAGGTGTTTTTGTCTGAATCAGGATTTTCGGGATTATGGGATTTTCAGGATTTTTTTGTCTGAATCAGGATTTTCAGGATTAAAGGATGTACAGGATTTATTTAATTCATCCGTCTTTATCTGCGTTTATCAGCGTTTATCAGCGTTTAATAAATCCAAAAATCTGATTCTATGCAGCTACATCTTAATTTGGTATAAGGAATACTGAAGACTAAGCGACAATAGATAGTAAACAAGGAAAAAAGATGTCAGAAAATCTTAAAAGTAAAGCTATCACACAAGGGGTACAGCGATCGCCTAATCGTGCCATGCTGCGGGCTGTAGGTTTTCAAGATGAAGATTTTAACAAAGCCATAGTCGGTATAGCCAACGGTTACAGCACCATCACCCCTTGTAACATGGGGATTAACGAACTGGCACAAAGGGCGCAAACTGCTGTAAAAGCCGCCGGCGCAATGCCCCAAATTTTCGGGACAATTACTGTCAGTGACGGGATTTCTATGGGAACAGAAGGGATGAAATACTCCCTAGTATCACGGGAAGTCATCGCTGATTCCATTGAAACAGCCTGTAGCGCCCAAAGTATGGACGGTGTATTAGCAATTGGTGGTTGTGATAAAAATATGCCTGGGGCAATGTTAGCAATGGCGCGGATGAATATCCCTGCTATCTTTGTCTATGGTGGAACAATCAAACCCGGACATTATGAGGGTAAAGATTTAACCGTTGTCAGTTCCTTTGAAGCCGTTGGCCAATACAGTGCCGGCAAAATTGACGAAAATGAACTGTTAGCAGTTGAACGCGGCGCTTGTCCCGGTGCAGGGTCATGTGGTGGGATGTTTACAGCCAATACCATGTCTTCAGCATTTGAAGCAATGGGCATGAGTTTACCCTATTCCTCGACAATGGCCGCAGAAGACCCAGAAAAAGCCGACAGTACGGAAAAATCTGCTCAAGTTCTAGTTGAAGCCATTCGCAAGCAGATATTACCCCGACAAATCATCACCCGTAAATCCATAGAAAACGCCATATCTGTAATTATGGCTGTGGGTGGTTCAACCAATGCAGTATTACATTTTTTAGCGATCGCCCGCGCTGCCGGTGTAGAATTAACCATAGACGACTTTGAAACCATTCGCGGTAGAGTTCCCGTCATTTGTGATTTAAAACCCAGTGGTAAATATGTCGCCACAGACTTACACAAAGCCGGCGGCATTCCCCAAGTCATGAAAATGCTTCTGGTTCATGACTTACTGCATGGAGACTGTATCACCATTTCCGGGCAAACCGTCGCCGAAGTTTTAGCAGATATCCCCGCCGAACCACGCCCAGACCAAGACGTAATTCGTCCCTGGAATAACCCCATGTATGCCCAGGGACACCTAGCCATTCTCAAAGGCAACCTCGCCACAGAAGGGGCAGTAGCCAAAATTACCGGAGTCAAAAAGCCAGTTATTACAGGACCTGCCAGAGTATTTGAATCTGAAGAATCCTGTTTAGATGCCATCCTCGCCGGAAAAATCAAAGCCGGTGATGTCATTGTGATCCGTTACGAAGGACCAAAAGGTGGACCCGGCATGAGAGAAATGTTAGCCCCTACCTCCGCCATTATTGGTGCTGGTTTAGGAGACTCCGTAGGCTTAATTACCGACGGACGTTTCTCCGGTGGTACTTACGGCATGGTAGTCGGCCACGTTGCCCCAGAAGCGGCTGTAGGTGGTGCGATCGCCCTAGTAGCAGAAGGTGATAGCATTACCATAGATGCCCATAATCGTCTATTACAACTGAATATATCAGATGCAGAATTAGCCATCCGTCGCGCAAATTGGCAACCACTTCCACCCAGATATACCAAAGGCGTACTTGCCAAATATGCCAAATTGGTATCCTCCAGCAGTGTAGGTGCAGTCACAGATTTGGACTTATTTGCTAACTAGCAGCAATAAGTAATTGGACAAAAATATTTACAGTCATTGCGAGCGAAGGGAAGCAATCACAACCCTTGGAATTGCTTCATTTCACTTCGTTCCATATAGCTAACGCCACGCTGCGCTAACGCAATGACATTGTGTAATTAATTCTGTCTCACTACTTACCTTGTACACTTTCTGTAGTTGGGTTAAGCGACAGCGCAACCCAACGCATTTGTTGGGTTTCATGCTGATTGCTCCGTGAACGTTTACCAGAGAAATTGATTTATACATTAAAAAAATTTTAAATATCCTCTTAGTTTAGTCGCATTAATACTTTGACAATCCAAAAACAAAAATACATCACATCAACCACAAATACTTAAGTAGGTTAGCATTGAAAATCGTCGTTATGGCAAGGCAAGAGGCAAAAGGCAAGAGTGAAGAGGGTTTAGGCGATTTTACTTTTCTTTACACAGATTGGTTTTATTGTGTTCACCTACTTATAGATAACTAACTATACTAAACACGGTTGAGACATGGACTTTTACAAAATTACGAAAAACCTAGATTTGTAGGGGTAAAGCAAAAGCTTAATGGTGTCAACTTAAGCTACAGATGTCTTATTTGTTGGCTTCCACACCCACCCAGAAATGGATTTCCGGGCTAATAGCGAAAGTAAACTTTAGTTTAAGTAGGTGAGCGTTGAAAATTGTCGTTATGGCAAGGCAAAAGGCAAGAGGCAAGAGGCAAGAGTGAAAAGGGTTTGGGCGATTTTACATTTCTTTACACAGTTTGGTTTTATTGTGTTCACCTACTTACTCAAAAATTTCCGGGTTATTTAGTCATCTTCAGACAACTTCTGCTATTAGACTGGGAATTCATTCCCAGGCGGGCTACAGGTTTTACGTTAAGTTGACACCAATGAAGCTCTTGCTTTACCCCTACCCACAGAATCAAATTATTAAGCCGTGTTGAGTATATCAAACTCTTTCTAGATATACATGGATATAGAAAGATGACTTTTTATTTTTTACCATCTGTCCAATGTTTCAACTACCATCCTAATTATGACCACTACTGTAAGCATATAAACCCTGCCGTTGCTGTATTTGCACAAACTCAAATTAAGCCTGCTATAACGCCTGGAGTTAAAGAGTTTACCGATACAGTAGAGCTTCCGCGAGTGATAGATTCAAATAAGCTATACTCGGATAAAATCTCTAACAAACCACTCAATAAAGAAGAAACAAATAGTAAAAATCAGGAAGTTACTCAAGAAGTTCCTAAAACCGCAGCAGTCTCGCCAGTTAATGAGTCTGCCCCTTCTCCCCCCAACCCATCCCCCCAACCCATCCCCCCCATTGATCCTAAAAATATTGCTGCTCAATGGGGTGTTTTGCCTGTTGGAATTGAAGTAGATGGACGTATGGTTGTTAAAAGTACATTGATAAGGGGAACTGAGGATGGTTCTCAGGCAATTCAATTTGATGATTGGCTTGTTCCCTATGATTCAATGATCAAGGCGTTAAATATTCGGGTGACTAATTTGCCTAATGGTCAGGTACAGTTACGATCACGCACAGTTATCTTCAATCTTGATCTTAGCCGCCTCAAACTCGACCCCGAAATTGGTGCTGTGTTGTCTATACGGGATGTTAAAGACTGGTTTGGTATTACTCCAGAATTTGACATTAATAATTATGGCATCCAAATTAAATATCCTGCCACAAACCAATCTGACCCCACCAAAGTCCCCGTTGAACCGCCCATTGACTTCACGAATATCCCCCATCTTTCCGCGCCTCGATTCACTGTCACCACCATAAATAAACAAGAAACAACCGAAAATTCCCCTTCTCGTGGTAGTCAGAACCGAACATTTACCAGTAGTGGTAGCTTGCTAGGAGGATCATGGCTTCTTACTCTCAATCAAACACGAACCCAAGACAAAAATAAAAATGAAACCATTTTGAGATTAGGTTCAGCCAGCTATACTCTCAACAAAAGCTCCACCGATTTATTTATAGGCTCACAACAGCCCTTTTGGCGTAGCACTAGCCCCAAACCTTTTTGGGGTGTAACTGCCGTCAAACGCTGGGGATTTACCATGCCCCTGGGGAACGGTGGAAACGCAAATACTCGTGTCCGGCCAACCAGTTTCGGTCAAACGGTGAGAGGTCAAGCCGCTCCAGGAACTTTAGTACAATTACTTTCTAGGTATAATCAGCAGCTTTTTGCCGAGGTTTTAGTGGATGAATCAGGAAAATACAGCTTTAACGATGTCACCCTTTCTGAGGTGCGATTACTGTTATATCCCCAAGGAAAACTGACATCTAAACCCGAAGAAAGGATTGTCAATCTCCCAATTATCCCTGGACAGTCGCCTTCCCAGACTTCTTCTCTAATGGTATCAGCCGGGACACGACGCAATAATTTTACTAATAACAAACAGTTTTTAGGAACTTTCAGTGATTTGTCTTTAGCTGCCAGCTATCGTTATGGGGTATCCCAAGAACTGACATTGGGAGCGATCGCTAGTTATGACAATGGTTTTTCCGCCTCAACAGAGTTGTTGTTTCAACCCGAAAATACTCCCCTACAAATTACAGCTTCGGCTTTAACTCCAACTCTGAACACAGATTGGGACTTTAATGCTAATATTCAGTATAATCCCACTCCTAAAATCAAAGCCAATTTAGCTACAGATTTACAACGCAGTAGTTTGAATATTAGTGGAACTATTTTACCCCGTCTATCGCTATTTAGTAATTTTAACTATGACTACACTGCTAGTTCGCCATTTAGGTACAACATTGGCGCGCGAACTAATATATTAGTCCGGAAAATTTCTGCTTCCCTAACTCTGCAATGGAATAGTGTAAGCAAACTAAAATGGGATTTAACTGGCAAAATAGGTAATTTTGAACTCCAACATTCTCGTAGTAATTTTCTTACCAAAACTAACCTCACTTACAATCTCTTAGGTAACTCTAGATTAAAAGCAGGCAATTCCTATAATTCTCTGGGTTTGAGTTATCAAACTCTTGCATCACCTGGTTCTAGCAACTCTAAAGGGGACTCTTTACTAACTCTCAATTGGCGTTTTCAGCCAAATAAATCTAAATTGCAGGTAGAATTAGGTTATATTATTGGCTCAAATGGGTCGGGATTTATGACTAATTTCTCCCACGAAATCTTTTCCGGTTTATTTTTGCAAGCTAATTATAGTAATGTTGGTTTGGGGTCTAATAGTGGTAGATTTGAACTTTCACTATCAACTAATTTTGACTTCAAACGTGGTGTTTACCTAAAAGATTCTTCTCCACCTATAGGCGACATTTTTAGTGGTATTCTACTTAAACCATTTTTAGATAAAAATAATAACGGTACTAGAGAGCCAACAGAGCCTTTAATTGTCAAAAAATTCGACTCACTCTTGATTCTCAATAACAAGCCTATTTCCCAATATCCATCAGAAGTTACTGATAATGAGATTGTTGTACCCATTGACCCAGGACTTTATCGCCTTGACTTAGATCCTTCTAGCTATCCTCTAGATTGGTATCCTACTAAAAATACTGCTGTAGGGATTGAAGTTACAGGGGGAGGTTTTACAGAAGTCCTGATTCCCTTTGCTAGATCCTATACGATATCAGGAACTGCAACTGATTCTCAAGGAAAAGTTATGTCTGGTGCCAAGGTTGAAGCTGTGTCTTCTACCTCTAGTCACAGAGTCTTTTCTATTACTAGTGCGGACGGTATCTATTATCTAGAGGGATTAATAGACCCTAATTATAATCTTTTCATTAATAATATCCCCGCAGCACCGAAAACAATAGATCTAAGCCAATCCTCCGAACCATATCAACAGCTAAATTTGAGACTTAAACCGTAATATAACTGAGTTAGACATAAAAGAAAAAGTATTGATCTAAAATAGATTATAGTGTATTTTATTAACAATACCTTGTCCATTTTTTGTAGGTCGGGTTAAACGACAGCGCAACCCGACGCATTTGTTGGGTTATGGCTGATGCCACACTTCGTGAACGTGCCTCAACCCAACCTTGTATCTTAGAGGTATGTTATACTCAAAACGGCTAGAAGCTGGACTTTTTTATCATACAAAGAACAAGGTTCAAAGCCTCTCCCCGTTGCGGGGAGAGGTTTACCAGAGGGGTTTCATATTTGGTTAAATTATGAACCGTTTGCAGTATAGAAGAAGTGGTAGACCGTCCCAACCTGGGTCAGAAAAGATGGTAGAGACGTTACATGGAACGTCTCTACTACAGGGGGTCAAGGTCAAGGATCTTTAATCTCTGGAGATGTCTATTGAACAGTTAAATCTGTTTGCTTGTTAATAGTATGTTTAGAGACAACTAATGTACTTTTACCGTGTTTAAAGTAACTCTGCCCGTACAGGGTGAAAAAACGCCAGAATGTCTAAAATCCCAAAAAAGTTTTCCACATACCGTGAGGTTTTATGAGTAACGTTAAACAGACCGTTTATCTGATTACAGATCGTCAACGGGACGGATTGATTGGCTATCTGCAAAATTGTCCTTACAAAGAAGTTGCAGGAGCAATTCAATTTCTAACTAGCGCCCCTAGTGCTGTTTTAAATGTAGATGTTCCAGAAGACCAGTCTGCTCCCAATAACGGAGAATCAGCGACTCCTGCTGCAAGTCTTGAGTTAACATCTGTCGCTTAGAGTAAGCCACAAAATATACTCAAAACGGCTTGATTGTTTGATTCTAAACGTAGGGGTAAAGCAAAAGCTTAATGGTGTCAACTTAAGCTAAAATCCCCACCACATCTCGTTCCTAGTCTCTGACTAGGAATGCAGTTAATGAGGCTCTGCCTCTAATATCATTGAAGGCAGAGCCTTCTAGAATTCATTCCCAGTCAGAGACTGGGAATGAGATGACTTGAGTTCTTTGCGGGATAGATGTTTTACGTTAAGTTGACACCAATGAAGCTCTTGCTTTACCGCTACACATCTGGGTTCTTTGTCATTTGGCAAAAGTTTAAATCTCACCCGTGTTTAGTATACTCAAAACGGCTAGAAGCTGGACTTTTTTATCGCCAAACCCGTAGGGGCGCAGGGCCTGCGCCCTCCATTCTATTTCATGAGAACGAGAATTGCTGTAAATATTATTCCTTTTCCCTCTCCTCTTAGGAGAGGGTTAGTGAGAGGGTTAGGGAGAGGTTTACCAGAGGGGTTTCATATTTGGTTAAACTACTAACCGTTTTCAGTATAGATGCGTTTCCCCTGTCACACTACCTCTCCAAAATTCGGCTGCTTTTCGGTTAACTTCATCCCATTCTTGACTTGATTTTAACCTTTTTACGCTCTCTTCTGTAATCAGTGGATGCAGCCAATACTTCCCCTTGGCAAATTCAAACAAACGCAAATTTTTTAAACTTCTAATTATATACATACGCTCTTGCTGGTCAGGAATATCCCACAACAAAGCCAGTAAGGCATCTTCGGTAACTTGCGGTATATCTTGATAGCGATAACACCCTAACCGACACAGTAACTTATAAGCATTTGGATTTAAACTTTGCAATCGGTTAAATTGATTGACAACTAAATTTTTTAATCCTCTTTCCACCAAAGTACAATTTTCTTGCCAATAAGCAGTTGCATCTCCTTCATAATCTGTTTTTATTGACCTAACTAGGACGTGCATAGCTTTTGCATTACTCCCATATTTTATGTGCATTTCTTCTAGTAAAGAAATATCAATCTCGACTTCGTGAAATGCAAAAAATTCTTGCCACGCTGATACACCTAATCTACTTAAATAATAATGATAGATTATATCAACACGGTCATCAAATAAACATTCTCTACTAGTAATTATCGTAAATGACTGCACAGTTGCATCAGCTAAAACCCTGAATAATTCTAAATAACGACTATAATTTTGAATGAACCTACCATGTTTATCTAGTGCGGGTTCTAAGTTATCAATTAATATCCCGACTTGGCGATTTTGCAAGTGTTTTTTTAATCTTGCGAGTGCAATACCAAATTCCCTTCCTGGTTCTTGTTCAAAGTATTGTTGCAGCCATTCTTCAACTACGCTTTCTACGCTAATGATGTTCCCAGTCTCCCTAGCCATTTCTAGGGATAAAACTAAATCAAACCCTTGATTATCTAAATATTGCCTGGCTAAAGTTGTTTTACCTAGTCCTCCTGGTCCCTGAATAACAATCACTTTTTGATGTTGATTGATTAGAGTATTAAGCCTTGCTATGTCATCATCTCTACCGAAAAAATTAGACTGTTTGTTGTCAACAGGAAAGAAGTCTTGATGGCAACTCTTCGCAGTATTTGTATCTTTTGAAACTAGAATGACATCTACGTTACGCTTATATGATATATTCAATGCCTTAAATACTATTTTAATTGCATACTCTTCAACACCCTGCTTTGTTAAAATTTTACGAATTGTATTTTCACTTATAATTTTATCAGTATTTTGCATCTTTTTCTTTACCCAAGTAACTCTATTACGAGGGTTTACGTGGTTTGCAGTAAGAGTATTAATTATTTTTTTCTCACCCAACTTGGTTAATAAGTATGTAGGGCGATTTCTTTGGTTTTTCACAACTGGGTGCATCTAAGGCTTGGGAGATATTTAGTATATCTAACTTTCTTACTTATTTCCTCTATCTTTCGGTATCCCCCACCCGCTCTCTGCGCCCATTCACGACTCAACTTAAAAATGATGAATTTAAGGAAGTTAAGGAAAATTGTACTAAGTTTATTTTTTTTCCTGAATAGCTACAACCAAATTATAAACCGATTTTCAGAATTGTAATTAATGAACTTTACTTAACTTTCTTAAATTCGTCCATACCATATAGAAAAAGGATTATAGTGATAACACTGGAGTTAATTATTTTGTTTATCAAAACTAACTTCGGCAGATACATCTACTTTAGGTATTAAAAAAATGAAACGTATTTCTTTAATTTCTGCTCTTGTATTATTAGGCGGTTCTTTTTTATTAGCACCCGTAGCTAAGGCTGACCAAGAACTGAATCTGGACTTTACAGGTGTTGCTCAGGCTAACTGTTTGTTCACCAATATCCAATCGGGTACAATTATAGCCAGAGGTCGTGACCTGGGAACTATTGGCGCTGTCAGTAACGCCGCACTGGACCCAGTTAGTGGTGTCTCCCCAGTCGCAGCAAAATTTACATCTACATGCAACTCAGGCACAGTATTTTTTGTAGACACTCCTGTTGCTGATGCAGCCAACAATGGAGGCAATGCTCTTACTCTAATTAGTACCAAGTCAGTTTTAACTACTGCCACTACCGCTGTCGCTGGGAACGTAGTAGCTTATACCGCATCCCCTGGTACAGGCCTTGCTGGTACCTCTGTCAGAAGCGATGGTTTCATTCTTGGTACTGACCTTACTGCTGTTACTGACCCAATAGAATGGACTGTTGATATGAACGCTCAAGTTAAGTCTACTATTCCCGTAGGTGTCTACAAATATACAGTTTTAGTAACTGCAGTTCCTCTATAGACAGCACTTAATCTGCGTTCCCATAGCCATGTAGATACCTGCCATGAAAGGTATCTGCATGGCTAGATTAAATTACAGCGATTTCCAATCATAAGTAATTGGACAAAAATATTTACAGTAGACATCTCCAGAAATTAAATGTGCGTATCCTAGAACTCTTGTAGAGACGTTCCATGGAACGTCTCTACATTCTTTTTTGGAGATATTTAGTCATTGCGAGCGAAGGGAAGCAATCACAACCCTTGGAATTGCTTGATTTCACTTCGTTCCGTATGGCTAACGCCACGCTGCGCTAACGCAATAACATTGTGTAATTAATTCTGTCTCACTACTTACAAGGTACATCCTAGCCCCATTCATCGCTTGCGGAGAGGGGGTTAGGGTTCTTGTTCTGGGTTTGATGACAATTTGCTATAACCTTAAAAACAAGCAATGCACCTGACTGACAAAATCAGTAGAGTTATTTTCAGTATACCTACAGCAATTCTCATTCTTATGAAATACAATGGAGGGCGCAATGGAGGGCGCAATGAAGGGCGCAATGAAGGGCGCAATGAAGGGCGCAATGGAGGGCGCAATGGAGGGCGCAGGCCCTGCGCCCCTACGAGTTTTGCGATAAAAAACTGTACCTCATAACATCAGAAAGTGCTTTATGTTTACTATTTACCCTTCTTCTCTGCAAAATATCCTTAATTTTGGTATCCGCGTCCTTACTTGGGGAAGTTTTATCGGACTCCCTCTGGTGCTATCTGGCCAAATGGCTCAAGCACAATCCTTAAATTTGATTCCAAGCATTGTCGAGTTAAATAGCGAAGGTGGTAAGTCCGAAGGGGCATTTACCATCGTCAATGCCAGCACTACTGACCCTGTTCGCGCTCGACTCTATACCGAACCTTTTTCCTATACGGATGGAGGATTCGCTTCAGAACCTAATAGTAAAGCCGACCTTTCCCCCTATATTGTATTTTCTCCCCGTGAGTTAACAGTCGGACCAGGACAATCTAGACAGGTGCGACTAGTGACTCGTATTCCCAGAAATATCACTAATAAAGAGTATCGGGCGGTAGTGTATGTTCAATCATTAGCTAAATCTCCTGATAACCCCAATGCACCTAAGGATGTAGTCACTGTAAAAATGGGTCTTGTAACCAGAATTGGGGCAACCGTTTATGCTCGTCAAGGTAAAACTGCCGCCAATCTCAACATTACAGGCGTTGAATATAATCCTAAAGAACGAAAAATATTAGTTGGTGTCCAAAATACTGGTAATGGTTCAACTCGTCCCTATATTGAATGGACACTTAAACAAGGGGATAAGGAAATTGTCAGTCAGGTAGGCCTACCTACATCAATAGTAGCTGAAAGTAGCCGTAAATTCCCGATTAGTTATCCGAAAAAGGATGAACAGCCTCTTCCCGCTGGGACTTATAATTTTTCTGGAAAACTTGTTTGGGTTAATAAAGGTTGGGCATTAAATTCTAGGACTAACCAAAATGTTCTCCCTTTCAATTTTTCCTTCACTGTACCTAGTAAATAATCACTGAGTAAGGATCAAAAAATCAAGGTATACTAAACACGGGTGAGATTTAAACTTTTGCCAAATGACAAAGAACCCAGATGTGTAGGGGTAAAGCAAGAGCTTCATTGGTGTCAACTTAAGCTCAAATCCCTAACACATCTCGTTCCTAGTCTCTGACTAGGAATGCAGTTGATAAGGCTCTGCCTCTAATATCATTGAAGGCAGAGCCTTCTAGAATTCATTCCCAGTCTCTGACTGGGAATGAGATGAAGGGAATTTAAACCCACGCACCATCTGGGTTTTGCCTGTGTAGACGCGGTTTCTAACCGCCCAGTTAACTATTTACAGAATCAAATGAATAATTCGTGTTGAAAATATATAATTCCTAATGACTTCGCTTGAATGAGCATAAATGATATCACGAACCTAAACTCCTATAATTCTGACCCGCTACAGCCACTAAATTCAGAATTAGAAGATCCCTTGTATCAAAAACCATATAAATCCAGGAAAGCATCATCATCATGAAACCTAACACCATATTTCAAGACCTCAGCATTATCATTGCCACCAGCAACCACAACCCACGTATTCTGACTCACGATTTCCTCAAATGCAGCGATATTATCCCTATGGATTGGGAACTAGCGCAACAGCCAATAGTAGGAGATCAAGGTTCTCAAGTTATTTTCACAAATGCCCTGAGTTTGGTTGCTCAACCGGAACGTCTGATGTTTGTAGAAGTATTTGGAGATAAAAATATTGCAGATTTACAAATTGCGGCGATCGCTCACAAATACCTCAAAGCATTACCAAATATAGAATGTCAAGCCATAGGAATTAATCTTCGCAGCTATGCCAGTCCCACAGAAACAGATGGAGAAGCAGAAGTGCAAAACTATATGCAAGGTTTACTAGCTCCAGGACCTTGGCAAACAGTGGGACAAGAACCTATTCAACCAACAATCAGATTAACATTTACCCTAAAACATACCCAATTTAACCTCAGCATCAACGAAGGTCAACTCCACCAACCAGAACAAGCATCAAGTCCCATTGTCTTATTTTCTGGCAACTTTAGCTACAACGTTACAGGTGAAACTAAGGAAGGCAGACTTGCATCACTTACACAAAGTTTAAACAACTGGAAAACAGATTTAGAAACCTATCAAGAAATCATCAACACCAAATTTATAGCTCCTAAATTTCCCATTCTACAAGACGCACCGGAAGCCTTAAACCAGGAATTAATCACAGCTAGATAAATACCCTCTCTTAGTTATCCGAGAGCTTAATATATCCCCTGAAAATGGGGGTATTTTGGAATTTTTATTGTAAGTCACTTTTCCAGTATCAAGTTTTAATATCATCTCACCAAGTTCGCTTATTTATTACTACTAACAAAAAGGAACAAAATCATGTCATTACCAGAAAATTACAATCCCTTGGATCTCAATCCCCAAAGTTATAACCCCTTGATTCCTAACGGCACCACAGACCATTTAGGATTAAATCATCCCAAGGAAATCCTCTTTATTGCTCCTAACATTGACAACTATCAGAGTTTGATAGATGGGATTAATCCCAATATCGAAGTAATTAAATTAGACTTAACCCAAGATGGAGTCTTTCAAATCAGCGAAGTCTTGCAAAGATATCAAGGAATAGAGTCTGTTTATATTGCCACTCACGGTAGTCAAGGTGACTTAGAACTGGGTTCTACCAACTTAAACTTCAACACATTAGACAGTTACGAAAGTAACTTAACTAGCTGGGGTCAACACCTCACCCAGAATGCAGATATTATCCTTTATGGGTGTGACTTTGCTGCTACTGAAGAAGGTGTCAGCCTAGTCCAAAGGTTGAGTGCAATTACTGGTGCTGATGTAGCTGCATCCGACGATTTAACAGGTGGTACAAATAAAGGTGGAGACTGGGATTTAGAGGTACAAACAGGACTAATTGAAGCAGGGCTGGCTTTCAAAGATAGCGCGATCGCTGGCTATGATTCCGTATTTGCTTCCCTTTCTGGCAATATCAGTGGAAAACAACAATATGGAAATGTAGTTGCACTAGGTCCTGTAGAAAATAGAGATAATGTCACCTTTGGTGGTAACGTTACTCTGACCGGAGATGTTACCTTGGACGTAGTTGGTAACTTCACCTTAGATGGAGGCTGGAAAATTTCTGGAGATGGGGTAGGCGATCGCGACAGCCTAACTATTAATGCCACAGACACAGTGACAATTAACGGTGATATCGGTGGTGGCGGCTTTAAGAATATTACCATTCAAGCCCCCAAAATTAAAATTTTAGATAATGTCGTCATTTCTACCCGCTTAGTCAATGGAACTACTAGCGCTAGTTGGTTAACAGATGCCTCCACAGGTGATTCAGGTAGCATTAACCTAAATGCCATAGTTGATTTAAGTGATCATCCTGATTTCTTCTTTGCTGCTGCTATCAAAGATGCACTGACACCAGATCCCCAAATTGAAGTCAAAACTGGATCAAAACTCCTAGCTCACGTTCTAGGCAGCGATACTACTAATAAAGCAGGTGACATAACCCTCAAGGGAGAAGCTTTAGTATTAAGAGCCGGTCTTTCGATCTGGGATTACTCCGATAAGAAAGTTGATATAAACCTACAAGGATCAACAATCAAGGGAGCTAAGGTTACAATAACTGCTAACGCTGAAGATAAAAACCCTTATTCAGAAGTCCCCGAAGGAGTGCAAAAAGCAATAATTGCACCTTTTGTGCAATCTACTTTGTATGAATTACAAAATTTATTAATTCCTGTATCCGTACAAGTGCGTGGTTCGGATACGCAAATCACCATTAATAACACCTTCATATCTGCCAGTGGCAAAGTTGATATTGCCTCTACATCGGTTGTAGATAGTAGTGTCCAAGCAATTAGTACAGTCAATAGCGTTAAAGCCATTACAGGTACGAGTAATCCCCTCTCTCACTTTGCAGTTGCCTATGGTAGAGCTACAGGTACAGCCGAAACCTTTATTCAAGGTAGCACCACCATTGAAGGTGGCTCTGATGTCAGTGTCGGATCAAAAGTAACAACAACCGCATTAGTAGGTGCTAGAGTATTTGCTAATACTTTAGGTTCGTTTGTCCCTGCCAATGCTAACGAATTTGGGGCTTCATTCGCCTTTGCCAATACCGCTACCACATCTAAGGCAATTATGGACAATGGCTCCAGTATTATTGCCAAAGGGAACGTCAGTTTGAAGGCAGAGGGATCAGTCAAAAGTGATGCCAAAGCTACCACAGCAATCTACATTAGTGGCAACGCGGGTATTGGGATTGCCGCTAATTGGGACGACACGAATATTGAGGCCCAAGCCAATGGTTCAATTACCTCCGGTTCTGCCTTTGTCGGTAAGATCATTGATCTATCAAATGTCAACAACAACACCATTACAATTCCCAATCATCAATTTAAAACAGGGGATGAGTTTATTTATAGTAATGGGGGCGGTACAAGTATTGGTGGTCTGAGTGATGGAGAAACCTATACAGTCGTTAAAATAGACGACAATACCATCAAGTTAGTAAAAGAAACAGCTATAGATTTAGATAACACCGGACTTAACCCTGGAGTTAAACAAAGCCTAACTCCCCAAGGTGGATTATTCTTCGATGCCGCTACAGCGCTGAATGTTAATACAGAAGAAATCACACTAACTAATCATGGCTTAATAACCGGTCAGGCAGTAACTTATTTCAGTGATGATAATGGTAATGATCTTGATGGATTAACCACTCAAGGTGAATACTATGTGATTGCAGTAGATCAAAACAAGATTAAATTGGCATCAACCATTGATAGAGCAGCCACAGGAATAGCAGATATTGATCTAATTGATAGTGACAAAACTGCTGGTTCATCGCAACTGCTGAATTACCTGAAACTAGACCAGGTAGTGAAAACCATAGATGCTTCTAGTAACAGTATAGTTAATTTAACCGATAGCAAAATTGCGATCGCTAATCATGGTTTAGTAACAGGGCAAGTAATTAACTATGATCCCGCATTAGGAACTGCCATTGGTGGACTTTCCAAAAGAGGTTATTTTGCCATTGTTCTGGATACAAACACAATTAAATTGGCATCCACCTACGACGATTCTGTTGATGGCACTGCTGTTACTCTGACTGGCTTAGGTTCGGCTTCCCAAACATTCACTTTTACCAAGACTCCCCATCAATTCGACCCTACCAATAGCACTGTTGTAAGTAAAGACAACGACACCATCAAAATCACCAATCATGGTTTTACTACTGGTGATGCGGTTTACTATGAAGTCGATCCCCAGTTCTCAACCACCCAAACAATGAGGATGAACTTGTCATTTGATCCAGCAACTGACGTGGATCTGACAAGCAACACCATTACATTCAGTAGTCTGCACCACCTAACAACAGGCGATGCCGTTACCTATCAAACAGGCTACTTGGGTGAAACTTCCACAGCGATCGGCAACCTGGCTAAAGACACAGTTTATTATGCAATAGTCATTGACGATACTCACATAAAACTTGCTACTTCCAAGTCCAGCGCAGAAAGCTACACTGCCACCAACGACACCTCCATAGATATACAAGCCGGAGGAACTGGCTCGCTTCATAATTTTAAAACCACCAGAAATGTCACAGTCAAGGATACACCGCTACGTGGTTTAGAGAATCAAACCTATTATCATGTTGTTGTTATTGATCAGGATACAATTCAATTAGCTGAATCCTTGCCAGAAGCCATTAATGCTGCGGGAATTGATCTAGATGCCACCGTTGCCAGTGCGGGTACAGAACATACCCTGAAAAATCCCCGACAAGGCAGCAGTGGTATTTCTGTAACAGCCTCTTTAAAAGCAACTGATAAATCATCCTCTAAAGGAGCTACTGGTTCTAACCCCACAATTAATGACCTGCTTGCCAATCCTGTCTCCCTACTCCCAGCAGCCACAGCAATTTTTAAGCCTGCCGAGACAAAGGATCTGTTAAAAAAACCTCCAGGGGCGAAAAAAATGGAAGGTGAGGAAAGTTCCTCTGTTGGATTTGGTTTTGCCTTAAACTTGTTTGAACATGATGTATTTGCCACAGTCGGTCCATCAGCAGTTTTAAAATCCACTGGAAATGTTACTGTTAAGTCCTCCATAGAACAAAAACTGCAAACCTTCGTGGACGCTGCTACTGGTAAAGACGGAGATGGGATTGCTGTAGCATTTTCCTTTGGGCTGGGACTCTATACCAATACTGTTAAGTCCAGAATTTATGATGGAGCGATCGTTGATGCCAGCAATCAACTTTCAGTTACATCTGACCTCATTTATCCCTTTTTGTTGGATTTCAAGAAAGACTATTCCTTTAAGGATGACCCAAAGACTCCAGCAATAAATGAAGCAGAACAAGGCATAGGAAATGTGATTTTACTAACCAAGGATATTCTCTTTGATGGTAAACTGGGTTTCCCTAGTCGGATTTTTAATACCTTCGTCACTACAAAAAATAAAGGTAAGAAAGATCCGAAAACAGGAGGAGAAATATCAGGAGGCACAATAGGTTTTGCCTTATCTGGATCATACCTGGATTACAACAACACATCTGAAGCGATTATTGGTTATAGAGATCCCAACGATTCAACTATTACTGGAACTCAAATTAATCAGGACAATAACTATAGCTCTGACCGGAACTTTGATGCCGCTAGTTCTAGCGTAGTTAGTCTCAACGATGGCACGATTAAAATTGCTAACCACGGTTTAACAAAAGGGCAATTAATTAACTATTCCTTTGTTGGCGGAAATGCTATTGGTGGACTTAGTAATCGTGCCTATTTTGTGATTGTTGTTGATGCCAACACTATTAAATTGGCAGATACCTACGCTCAATCCATTAGTGATACGGCAATTCAATTTACAGCATTAGGTTCTGGAGTCCAAAAAGTTAGCTTAACTAATTCCTGGTCAAAGAAAACAGTAACAATAGTTGACACATCTAGTTTGAGTGGTGATGACAAAACCGAAGCTGATGATGAGAATAAACTAAAAATTAATACCAGCGATAACCTAATTAAAATTAGCGGTCATGGCTTAAAAACAGGAGACATGATCAACTATTCCGTTGGTACAGGTGGAACTGCGATCGGTGGACTCACGGCTAATAGGGGATATTTTGTCATTGCTGCTGATGCGAACTACATTCAATTGGCAAATAGCTATCAGGATGCCTTGGGTGGTAATGCTGTTGACTTAACTGGAGTTGGTATTGGCTCTCAAGTCTTTACAATCATTAATACACAATCTGTACTAGTAAAAGCTAATACAGAAATGACGATGGTTAATGTTGTTGGTATTATCCACCTTGCTGTAAATGTTGATTCCACTATTAAGGCTTATCAAAAAGGAGATCCCACTGAAGCATTTAATATCTTTGGTAATCGAGCAAAAAATGGTCTTGGTGCTTCGGTATTAGTTCAAACAGTAGATAACAATACGATCGCTAAAATCAATGATGGCGTTGTCATCACCACAAGCCCACTGGGTGATACTGGCATTGACCCCCTGAAGAAAACAGCATTAGCAGTCATCGCCAAAGAAAATGTATTCTTCTTTGACCTAGTGCAGGGGGGTGGTGATGCCGAAAGCTATGGATTTACTGGTAGTGGTATTGGCGTAGGGCAAACCAGTACAACCATCGCCCAAATTGAAAGCGGCGTAAAAGCTGATGGTGGAGGAGTTGCAGTCAAAGCAGAAAGTGATAACACTCATGTGACAGTAGTTGGTGCTGCTCAACAAACGGACAGTGTAGGTGTTGGTATTAGTGTAGGAGTTAATGATGTAACTCGATATACTAAAGCCATTGTTGGCAAAGAACAGCAAGATAATGACCAAACACCAGGTAACAAGGGAACTTATATTATTAGCACTGGTGACATTGATGTATCAGCAAAAAATACGGGAGATTTTGTCGTAGTAGCTTTAGCTGCTGCCATCAATGCTGATCCACCTAAACCCAAACCAACCGAAGGAACCCAATATGATTGGACTGTGGCGGGTAATGTGGCAATCAATATCATAGATGATACTACTCTAGCGTATATTAATGATATTGGCACAGTTAGAGCCTATAACGGCAATATCAAACTTAATGCCAACGATGATAGTTTTGTTGGGACATTTTCTGGTGGAGCGGCAATTAATACCTCTAAACTGAAAACTCAAAAATCTACAAATATTGGGTTATTTGGCTCTTATAGTTTGAATGAGTTTGACAGTACCACCCAAGCATTCATCCTTGGGGCAACGGTAGCAGGTACAGACGTTACCCTAGAAGCTGATCAGGATAATACTGTTATTTCTCTCTCCATAGGCTTGGCGGGTTCAAGCACAACAGCCGCCACTGGTTCAGACACATCGGTAAATGTGCCGGGTTCCTTCTCCCAAAATATTATTAAGAACAAGAAGACAGAAGCGTTCTTAAAAGATGCGATCGTTGATGCCACAGGAGACTTAAAACTACTGGCTGATGATACTTCCCAGATTTATGCCATTGGAGGTGTGATTGGATATAGCCTTTCCTTGGCTGGAGCAGGGGAACAAACTACTGCCGTAACTGCTGGATTCTCAGTGGCTACAAACGATGTAACAAATACGATCCGAGCTTACAGTCTCAACTCGGTGATCAATAATTCTGTAGCTACCACATCAGGCAATATTGAACTAAAAGCAACAGCATCAAACACAAGAATAATTGCTATCAGTTTAGCTGGTGCTGGTTCTAATGCCAACAATCCTGCCAACAGTAGTTTTAGTGTTGCCGGTGCTGGAGCAGGTTCTAAGAATACCATCACTAGCACCATTGCAGCATTTATTAGTGAAGGTTTGGTTAAGACTAAAACCAGTGGTAAAACCTTAAACCTGACAGCCAAGGATAATTCAGAAATTTATGCTGAATCTGGTGGTGTGGGTGTGGCTTTGGCTCAAGGAGGAAAGGGATCAGGTTCTATTTCCGTAGGTGCATCAGCATCAGTTAATAAAATTACTGACTCCTCTATCAAAACTTATATAGATAATGCCACCATTATCTCGGCAGGTACTATCACCCTCACCGCAGATTCCACTGCAACTATCCAAGCGGCGAGTATAGGTGGTTCAGTTTCCAGCACTCAAACTACCAGTGGATTAAGTGGTGCTTTTGCTGGGGCTGGGGCCGGGTCTGGAAATACAATTAGTACCACCATTACAGCGATTATTGACAATTCTGCCGATGTCACCAGTGTAGGCACAGTGACCCTCTATGCAAAAGATGAGTCGAAAATCACTGCTGACGCTGGTGGTGTGGCTATTGGGATAGCTGCTGGAAAGGAATTTACTGGGGCAATCACAGTTGGAGCATCCCAGGCAACCAATACAATTGACAATAATGTTAAAGCCACAATTGACAAGGCAAAAGTTAATGCCACAGGCGGTAATATTAGCCTGAAAGCTGAATCAAAGTCCACTATTGTGGCACGAAGTATGGCGGGAACTGTATCGGGAAGCCAGAGCAGCGGTACAACGGGATTGAGCTTGTCTGGGGCTGGAACTGGTTCTGATAACGATATCACTAATGTAATTGAAGCAGCCATTCGGAATGGCGCTGATGTTGATGCCAGTGGAGAAATTAAACTGGAAGCTATTGATACTCCGACCATTACTGCTGATGCAGGGGGAGTGGCAATTGCTGTAGTCTTGAATTCTAAAACTGGTATAGCAGGTACTATTGGTGCCTCGATCGCTACCAATGATATAGATAATACCATAGCCGCTGTCATTGAAGGAGTGAATACAAAAGTTGACTCTTCTGCGGGCGGAGTCACCTTGTCTACTACTTCTACCGCTAAGATTGATACGTTGGCATTGTCAGGTAGCATTTCTGCGGCTAAAGGTGGTAGTGAAACCGGAGTTAGTCTAGCCGGATCTGGTGCTTCTACTAATAACGAAATCAACAATACCATTGAGGCCGCAATTAGAAATCAGGCTGTTGTTACAGGTAGCGGCAAAATTGCCCTGACAGCAACAGATAACTCTACGATTATTTCTGATGCAGGTGGAGGATCTCTGGCATTTTCCGGTGGGAGTGGTAATAATTCAGGAGCGATCGCCATTGGTGTCGCCCAAGCACTCAACACCATTGACAACAAAGTTTCTGCCTACATTGACAACGCCAAAGCCTCATCTAGTAGTAATAATATAGATATTACGGCTGATGCCAATGCTACTATTACTGCCAAGAGTGTAGCCATATCAATCGCGATCGCTGTGGGGAAAGAGCTTTCCGCCGGACTTAGTGGTGGAGGCGCAGACGCAATCAATATCATTCTCAGTGATACCAACGCCTACATTAAAAACAGTGACATTATCCAAGTTAAGGATCTCACCCTCCTAGCCGAGAATACATCCACAATTACTGCCGCTGTAGTTGCTATTGCTGCTGCAGGTTCAAGCGGTGGACCAGGAGGAGCAGCATCCATCGGGGGAGCAGTAGCTAAAAACTACATTGGTTACGACAAAGATGGGAATAAAGCCGCCACAGACATTAGAGCCTACATTGAAGGTTCAAGTATCAAAGCTAGTGGTAATCTCACCCAAACAGCCACCACAACCAATCAAACTATTACCGCCGATGTGGGAGCAGGTTCATTAGCCGTATCAGTCAAAGGTAGCGGTCCAGTTAATATTGCAGCCAGCGGTGCTGGTGTATTAGCAGACAATAAAATCGCCCAAATAGTCAGTGCATTTATCGAAGGTGATGGAACTGGAGCAGACGGAATTTCTGCCAATGCGATCGCCCTCACAGCCAAAGATACCTCCACCATCACAGCCAGAGCCGGAGCAGTATCAGTAGCAGCAACATTCCTGGGGACAAGCGAGGTGGCAATAGCTGCCTCCATCGGTGTCAGCTTGGCCCGGAACGATGTTGGCAACGAAGTCAAAGCATATATCCAAAATGCCGACACCAAAGTCGAAGCGAAAACAGGCAATCTGAAGTTAGAAGCCTTTGATAAAGCCACCATTAATACTGATGCCGTGGCTGTATCTATAGCTGTAGCCGTTTCCGAGAAATGGTCTGCCGCCTTGAGCGGAGTCGGTGCTGAATCCACCAACAAAATTCATAACACCATCGAGGCATACCTAAAAAATAATCCCGTGGTGACAGTGGCAGGAGCAATCACTATCACCGCCACAGACGATTCAGAAATCACCTCCGATGCTGGTGGCGGCTCCTTGGCGGTGGCAGCCGGTGGGAATAATAGCATTGGTCTTTCCATTGGTGTGGTACTGGCAGACAACACTATTGATAATAAAGTTTCTGCCTATATTGACAACACTAGCCTCACCGCCAACACCACAGATATCTTGATCAAAGCCGAATCCGATGCGAAAATTACCGCCAGAAGTGTTGCCGTCTCCATCGCCGTAGCTGTGGGTAAAGAATTTAGTTTGGGACTCAGTGGTGGGGGAGCAGATGCAGAGAATATCATCCTCACTGACACCAACGCCTACATTAAAAACAGTACCATTACTCAGGCAAAGGATGTCACAATCACCGCCGATAACACCTCCACCATTACCGCCGCCGTGGTTGCCATATCCGGTGCAGTGTCTGGTGGTGGCCCTGGTGGTTCAGCTTCCATTGGTGCAGCCGTAGCTAGAAACTACATTGGTTACGAGAAAAACGGCAATAAATCAGCCACAGATATTAGAGCCTTCATCGAAAATTCCAGTATTACAGCCAGTGGCAATCTCAGCCAAACAGCCACCTCTGATCAAACCATTACCGCCGATGTGGGTGCAGGCTCGGTAGCCATAGCCGCCTTTAGCCAGGGATTCAATGTGGGTGTGAGTGGTGCTGGTGTGTTAGCTGACAATCAAATCGCTGAAGTGGTCAGTGCCTTTATTGATGGCGACGGAGCCACGGGAATTTCTGCCAATTCTGTCACCCTCAAGGCTGACGACACCTCAGACATCACAGCTAGAGTTGGTGCTGCATCTGTGGCAGCCGCATTCCTGGGTAATGCCGCGATCGCCGCCGCCATTGGTGTCAGTTTAGCTCGTAACGACATTGGCAATGAAGTCACGGCTTACATCAAAAATGCCAACAATAAGGTAGAAGCCACAAATGGGCAACTGAAAATAGAGGCGATTGAAGATGCAACTATTGATACCGATTCCGTTGCTGTTGCCATCGCGATCGCAGTGTCCGAGAAGGGGGCATTGGCCTTAAGTGGTGCGGGAGCAGAAGCCACTAATAATATTGAAAACACAGTTCAAGCTTATGTTGATGGCAGTACGATCATTGCCAATAATGGATTAACCACCATTAAGGCTAAGGACACATCAGACATCACCGCCGATGCGGGTGGCGGAAGCTTTGGCCTATCTGTGGGGGGAGCTACATCCGTCTCCATTTCTATAGGTGTCTCCTTAGCCAGAAACACCATTGACAACGACATCAAAGCTTACATCAACAATTCCACCGCTTCTTCCACAGCTAACAGCATCTCCATCATTGCCGAATCCGATGCCACCATCGAGGCTATTTCCGTGGCCGTTGCTATATCGGTAGCAGTGGGCAGCAACACAGGTATAGCCCTTGGTGGTGGGGGAGCAGAAGCCACCAACGTCATCCTCACCGATACCAACGCCTATATCAAAGGCAGCACCATCAGTGATGTTGATAATGTCACTTTAACAGCCGACTCCGACAACGACATTGATGCCGCCGTGGTGGCGATCGCAGGCAGTGGTGCAGGCAACGCAGGTGGAGGAGCGGTAGCCGCCGCCATAGGTGGGTCTTTAGCCAAAAACTACATTGGCTATAAATCTAATGGTGACAAATCCGCAGCCCAAGTCAGAGCCTATATTGAAAATTCCAGCATCACAGCCACAGGTGCATTGAGCCAAACCGCCACAGCCGAAGATACAATCACCGCCGATGTGGGAGCAGGAGCATTAGGTGTAGGGGCTACGGGAGACTTCGCCGTTAGCCTAGTGGGTGCGGGTGCGGTAGCTGAAAATAAAATCGCTGCCGAGGTGAAGGCATATATAGACAGGGATGGGGTATCAGGTATTTCCGCCAACAGCATCGCCCTCAAAGCTGATGACACCACAGACATTACAGCCAGAGTGGGCGCAGCTTCTGTGGGTATATCCTTTGCTGGTAATCTCTCTGTGGCAGCCTCCATTGGGTTAAGCATTGCTCGCAACGACATTGATAACGATGTTCATGCCTACATCCAAAATGCCGACAATAAAGTAGAGGCAAAGAATGGTTCTTTAATATTAGAGGCAATTGAAGACTCGACCATCACCTCCAATGCCGTAGCCGTATCCGTCAGTGTTGCCATATCTCCCAACATCTTCTCAGGAGCGTTGGCTCTGACTGGAGTTGGGGCAGAATCCACCAATATTATTAACAACAGTGTTAAAGCTTACGTTGATAGCAGCACCATAGAAACCAAAGGTGGAAATGCCAACGATATCAAACTAGATGCCCAAAGTACATCACATATCTCTGCATTGGCCGGGGCTGTGGGCGTGGCTGGTTCTGGCGCATTAATAGCAGCATCAGGAGCCATTGGCGTTTCCCTGGCTAGAAACCTAATTGGTTACGACTCCATCACTGATGACTCTGGTTACGGTAACGAAACCCTGGCATATATCAAAGATTCTACCGCCACCTCCACAGGGGATATCAAAGTTTATGCCAATAGTAAAGACACCATTGAGACAGTATCCTTCGCCGGTTCAGTGGCGATCGCTGTGGGTATTGGTTTATCTCTAGCCGGGGCTGGGGCAGAATCCACCAGCAAAATGGCCAGCAATATCCACGCCTACCTAGAAAATACTAAGGCTACTGCCGGAGTTGACATAAAAATCAAGGCCATATCCGATAGCCAAGTGACCAAAGCCCATGCAGTTGGTGCAGCGATCGCAGGTGTTTTGGGAGGAGGTGCAGTATCCGTAGCTGTATCTCAAGTAGTCAACGAAATTACCAATAGTGTCCAGGCTTACATTAAGAGCAATACTGCCAAAACTATCCAAGCTACCACCGGCAATGTTCTCATTTCTGCCGAT
The DNA here is from genome assembly GCF_017355725.1 of Anabaena sp. 54. NCBI lineage: Bacteria > Bacillati > Cyanobacteriota > Cyanophyceae > Nostocales > Nostocaceae > Anabaena > Anabaena sp. 54. The sequence goes on along the minus strand of NZ_JAAVWA010000009.1, from coordinate 17,076 downwards.
GTTGAACGCGCCCGCATTAGCAACGTCACCGCGGTAACAGCATCAGTAGCAGTTGATGTCAGTGGTCGTGGATTTGCCTTCGCCGGTGGAGGTGTGGGTTTGTATAACACCATCAATAACGATATTGATGCCTATATTACAGGACCAGTGACAGTCACCAGTGGCACAAATTTGGATGTCCTAGCCGCTGAGAACGCATACCTCTCCAGTGATGCCACAATAGTCAGCATAGCGGCATCTATCATCAGTGCTGCCCTGGGTGGAGCCATAGTTAAGAACGAGATTAATAGCAGTATCCAAGCCTGGATTGATAGTGATTCCGTCGCGGACAACTGGACAAGTGGAACTCCCATCACCACAACTATTAACTCAGTCAATACCACAGTTTACGTAGAATCCATTGCCGACATAGATAAGACCCTCACCGCCGGGGTTTCTGGTGGTACTGTAGGCGGTGTGGTTAATATTGCTACTGGCAATATTGCCATCCTCCTCAAAGCCTTTGTCGAAGGCACAAAACTTACATCCACTGGTGATATTGACATCAGATCAGCCGCTAACACCAGAAGCAGAACCTCCTCCAACGGTGGCACTATCGGATTAGGGGCTTTAGGCGCGATGGAGTCCAATGTTACCTTAGGTAAGGGCAATGATTTTGATGAAGTGCAAGCAACCATCGGGGATGGTACACAAGTAACTGCCAATGCCCTGACAATTGCAGCCGTTAGTACCGATGATTTATTAGCAGAAAGTATAGCTGCCTCTGGTGGTGCTGTTGCGGTAGCGGGCGCTCAATCCAACGTGACTACCGACTTCGCCACCCTAGCCAAAATTGGTAATAACACAGCGATCGTCGTAGATAACCTATACATTACATCCAGCCATGATCAAGATGTAGATTCCTCCGCTGACAGTTTTACCCTAGCAGCATTAGCTGGGACTGGAGCAGGAACAAAAAATCTAATTACCAGTAAGGCTAATGTAAATATAGGAACTAGCACTAGTATTACTGCTGATAATGTGATCATCAATGCCATTAACAGAGTATCTAAAGACGAAACCGCCGGGAAACCAAGCCTCATCGCTGCTTCTGCATCTGGCGCGAACGTTACTGTCCTTACAAGTGGTACAGACATTGGGACATCGGATAATCCCTTCCAGGCAGTAGTTAACATTGGTAGCGGCACTAACATTACCGTTAACGGCACAAATGCCAAGAAAGGAGTCTTGAAAATTGAAACCCTGAATCAAGCAACTGCCGTTGACAATGTCCGCATTGAAACCGTTGGTGGTTACAGTCTGGCGGTAGGTTTATCGAGAATTGATGCTGAAACCAATGCCGCCATCAATCTTAACGGCGCAACCTTAGAAAATAAATCTGGGGATGTTTACCTGACTACCCGGACTGATACGGGACTAAGACCAAGTGCGAACCTCCTCTCCGTCACTGCATTTGGCGGAGTTGCCGCCGGCGATGCGAAGACAACTACCAACGCCAAAAACCAAATCACAGTAGATAATGCCACCGTCAAAGGTAGTGACATTTATCTATTTACTGGACGAGATAGTTTTGCCGTTCCCAACTTGCTAGATAGTTCCGCCAATGCTGAAATTACGACCGTTTCCTTCGGTCCTGGTTTAAGTATTCCCGTCTTGAAAGCCGAGATCAACGAAACCAATAAAATTGACATTAAAGGCGCATCAAAAATCAGAGCATTAGGGGATGTCAGTTTAGTTGCGAAAGAAGGATTAGACGGGAATAAACGGGCTGCAACTGATGGTTTAGTATTGAATCTTTCTGCCCTTCCCTACGGATTTAATGTTCCAGATGGTAGTTCCGTCAGCAGCAGCAATCAAATTGAGGTTGGTCGTAGTGTCAGCATTGAAGCCGGAATTAATAACAAAACAGTAGTACAAATTAAACCCATCAGTGTCGGTGGTACTCAACAGTTAGACCCAGCAAAATTAGGGCATGAACTAATTGCTAGTGAAAAAACCGCCCTGGGACTTGATCAAGAGACCAACTATGAATATGCCGAATTGGATTTAGCTAAAATTAGCTTTAGCATTTCCACTGGTACAGTCGTACAAGCCATAGCTAATGCCTATGAAAGTGGTACAGCCGGGCATTACTACAAATACAAACCTCTAACCAAAGATGGCGCTGACTCAATTATTTTAGAAACCCAGAACTATACCAATACTTTGATTTGGGAAGACCTTGGCACTAGTCCGAACTTGGAAGACTTGACTGTTTATACCAGTGATGTTACCAATAACTTAAAAAGCACCCTCGAAAACAAATTCTACGTTGTTAAACCAGTAGAATTAGACGACATCACAATGTCTTATGCGGGTTTAGGTAGTCTCTTACTAGAACAAAGAGAGAAAATCCAAGGTTGGATTAACAGTCACTCCGGTAATTCCGAGGCAGTAGCTCGTTATCAAGTACAATTGGATGCCATCAATCAAGCGATCGCTGATTCTGGACTAATTGATCCAGAATCAGCGACAGTTCAAAAAGAAATAGACCTATTATTCATCAATCTGCCCAATATTTATGCCGCGCCAGGTTCCATCTTTATTGAAGCAGACAGAACTAGTTCCACTGCCTTCACACCTCTAATTAGCAACAATCAACTAATAGCCAGAGGCGGCGCAGAAATTAAAATTACCAACCAGTCGCCATTCACCCTCAACGTCAACGATGCAGTCATTCGTGACAACAAACGAGTCAGAATAGTTGATGGTCAATACACAGTTCTCCAGCCCGGTAACGTTTATCTCAACAACGCTCTCATCTCCAACGCAGTTAACAACACTGGCGCTAAGAACATCTCCATCGTTCAAGATGCCTATCCCAACAGTCAATATGACACAGGCAGTCTTGTTATCCCCTCTGTTGACCAAGATATCTACATCCTTGGTGATGTAATCAACGAATCCGGCAACCTGTTAATTGACAACAAAGAAGGTAGTATCAACGTTTCCGGGGAAATTAGAGCCGAAAACGTCACCATCAATGCCGCCAGCAACTTTAACTTGAATACGGATGATTGGTTCCACAGCAATCAAGACCCCCGTCAATATCTCGACTATGACCGACTACGTCAAACAGTCTATAACCCAAATGGTATTGCCGATAGTGAAACCTACAACAGTGCTACTAACGTCAATGGTCAAAACCTAGAAACCTCCATTAACCGTAATCAATCCCGCATTCTCTCTCAAGGACCAGTTACAATCACCGCTCGTTATCTAAACGTCAACGGACTCATTCAAAGTGGTGTTAGTACCATTGAACTTGATATTGCTGCCACCTTTAATCCTGGTAAGAAAACCAGAAATTTTGTGGATGATAATGGCAATGTCTTAGCAGGAATTAGTTTCGGCACAGAAAATGTCCCTGTAGATGGTTACTTTGACGTTAATCAACAGGCAATCATCCTGAATGACATCGTTCCCAAGGGTGGAGAAATTACCCTGGCTGGTCAAATCTTCAGTACAGGAAATGGTCAATTGAAAGTTGCCAACGGTTATACCAACGTTGATATTAACAACCAGAGCATTTATCAACTGATCCTCAACCGCATTGACACCACCACCAACCGTCAAGGTAAAATTACCATCATTGACACAGAAACCCTCAAGAAGGTTCAGTACACAGTTGATGCTAATAATATTAAGACCACAAAATTTGACGGAGTATACGATAGTGTCAACAAAACTGTTACCTACACAGCAACCGGAACTCCAGTAACAAATAGCTTCACTGATGACATCAAGTACCAAACCCCACTAGGTCGCCAGTATGTGTGGACAGAGGGACAGGAGAAAACCCAGGTTGAAGTCAGAAAATATGAGAAAAAGAGCTTTAACCTCTTTGGTTTTGATTGGGATGCTTTAGTTGCAGATGATAGTTATACCTGGAAAACCGTAGAGTTCCGTGATGAAAAGCCACTGCTAGAATCGGAGTCATTAGTATCTAATGCTACAACTATTCTACCCGCCTACACTATCGAGTATCAACAGGTAAACGACAGTAGCGTAGACTTGATCAAAAACGTTTCCGAGGTCAGAAATGTTGCCAATAACAAGGTTTATCGTTATATCGGCGATAATGATGACTTAGTTCTATCTACCCAAGATTTCACTGACACCGATAAATGGACAGAGATTGGCACTAACTTATCAAGCATTACAGATAGAGTTAATAACAAGTTTGATAGCAACTACGTCAATTCTTCTACCAAGGTTGAAAATTGGACTACAGGTGGTGGTTGGCTGAGAAAGAAAACTTTACACACGCGAACAACTACTATTACTGGACTCAAAGACTTCTATACCAACGCCTTAAAAGCTGATTATCCAATTGATATAGATTTCATCCAAGGGCCTAATAAAAATGCTGCTCAAATATCTATCACCAGCAACAGAGTCCTTTATCTCCAAGGTGACATCGAATCTCCTAATAGCAAGGTGTCATTAATAGGTAGTTCCATTAATAGTAATAGTTCCAGTGTTGTTTATGCCAACACCATAGATAACGCCGATGTGCAAAACGGACTTCAAGCCTTGAAATTCAAGGCTCAGTCTGGTGGTATTGACTTAAAAATACAAGGTGGTCTACAACCGGTCAATGCTACAGCAGTAGGTGATATCAATTTAACAATTGTTTCTCTTGATAACATTAATAGCAACCTGGTGGCTGGTAATATTGCCTCCAGTAATGGTACTGTCACATTAAACGCACCTCAAGGCATCACCGCAGGAAATTCCAGTTCATTAATCAGTGGTAAAGAAATTAAACTTGAGACTTCTGCTGGAGCATTAGGAAGTACAACAGATTGGTTACGAGTAGACAGCGGTACACGTGGTATAGGGGCTGAATCTCAAGGTGATATTTATATTCGTGAAATAGCAGGAGACTTGAACCTCAATGCAATTGTGACTCCGGCAGATATTTACTTAGAATCTGTCCAAGGTTCGATTTTTGATCATCTTGTGGAAGGAAGTTCCATCAGTTCATCAGAAGTTAGTGAGAGAGCGCAAGAACTATTTGATGCAGAGTCCTTAAAATATCCCTTGTCCGCAGGTTTATATAGCTTCCTCTATCCCAATGCCAACTTACTAAGGACTACACCAACTGCTGGTAACACAGAAGGTTCTAACATTATTGGTCGCAACGTCACCCTCAAAGCCCAAGGACAGTTAGGACAAGTCGGTAACATGGTTGCCATTGACCTATCTGGTGGCTTTAACAACCTAGCAACTGATAAAAAGAAAACCCTCTCCAGTGCCTCTGTAAGTGATGTAGTGGGCGTAAGTTATGCCACCTACAAATATTTAGGTAGCGATGACACAGATGTTGATCTGACTCAGGCAAATTTCAGCAACACTTCCTTGTGGGAGAAATTGCAAGCGAATTTTGTTAGCGGAACCAATAAATCCATCAAGCAAGAAGTTTCCTTAGCAACATATCAAACTGTTCTAGTGCAGTACAACGCTGTTGAATATGGACTTTATAAATATTTAGGTCAAAATCAGACCCTTGATTTAGGGAAGCAAATCTATGGTGATACAACCCTTTGGCAAAAACTAACAGCAAATCATGGATCAGACGGAGTAGGGAACGTCAACCTAATTCAAGGAGAATTAGTACAAGACAAGTCTGTGGTAGAATCCCTAACCCTGCAATTAACTGATGATATTGACATAGAAATTACCAACATCACCACTATTGATGCCGGTGATGCCGTTGCAGTACAGGCTGCTGGAACTTTAAATATCAATCACGTTAATGCTCGTGGAGATGTGCGCCTCCAGGCGGGTGGTAGCATCATTGATAATTACGCCGGAGGAAGTACGGCAGCTATTACCACTACTGGTGATTTATTAGTGGTGTCTCAAGGTACTATTGCTGGAACAACGACTAACACTTCGTTCCGCATTGATTTGTCCGGTGCTAATAGCCAATTAAGTGCAGAATCATTAACTAGCACTTACATTCGTCAAGTTGCCAACACATCCTTATTTATTGATAAGATTAACGCTGGCAGTTACGTGACAGTTGAAGCTCCTGGTGGCGATATATTCGTCAATAGTATTCTCACTAATGGTTCTGTAGATTTACAGGCTCAAGGTTCAATCTTTGATATTAATGAGAATCTCCTGAATATTCGTGGTTCGGCAATTGATCTACAATCAACAACAGGTTCTATTGGCGAATACACCAACTACCTTGATGTTGATCTATTGTTAGATGGTGCTATTAATATCACGGCTCAACAAGGTGATATTTACGTTAACTCCCTAGATCATGACTTGAAAGTTGGTGTAATTGAAACTCAATTTGATGTCGGTTTACGGGCATTAACCTCGATTGTAGACACGGGAGATACGACGGCTGATGTTATTGGTAGAAACATCACATTAGAAACAGTGGGTAGTATTGGTACTAACTCTGATGTTTTAGAAATTAACACTAACTCTCTAACTGATGGGAAATTAACTGTTGTCAGTGGAGGTAACGTCTATGTTCAAGAGGTAACGAATGACCTGTTTGTTAATCAAGTAAGTGCAGTTGGTCATGCAGGTATCGAAGTCATCTCCGGTGATATGCGAGTGGGGTCAATCACTTCAGATACCCTAGATTTAACAGCAAATAATGGTCTGTTTATCCAGGGAGCAATTACCACCGCCAATCAAATCAACATGGTGGCTGGAACTTCTCGGTTAGATAAATATGATGATTATTTGAAAATAGGATTACCCAGTGACCTCTACCTGAAACCACTACAACCAGATGCGTTCTCCCTATTCCTGACTGGAACTATTACCAATAATGCAGACAATGCGGTGGTTAATTTGGAATTTCCCGATGATGTAATTCTCCGAGGTAATATCAACGTCAACGGTCAAAACTCTGACCTGAAAATTCGTTCTGAAGGTTGGGTGTACATTGAAAGCTTCTTAACCGTTGAAGATAAAATTGACATTTTAGGCGGTTATCTAGCAAATGGAACAAGCACCAACACTCCAAATAGTCAAGGTTCTAGCGTTTATGTTCATACTACATCGAGAGTTAATACCAAAAAAGCTGGTAGTGCCATTAACCTCCAAGGTGCGAAAGATGTTGATATCTTAGGCACAGTTGTCGCGGGGGGTAGTATTGGTGCAACCGGTGTAACTTGGGCAGGAAATGACGCAACCATCACCGTTAAAGCAGGTCAACAAATCTTCTTAGATACAGGATTACTAGCTTCCAAATCTGTTAGCTTAAATGGCGGTACAGCGGGCGCAGACGATAACGGACTTGGCTTAATTATCACCGCAGCAGGCGGTGTCACCGCCATGGGTCTAACTTCCGATAATAGTGGCGCATTAATTTCCATGAACAACACCGGCAACATGGAAATGATGGGAACCTTGGCATCAGGCGGTAAGTTAGTCCAAACTTTTGATGCCAACGGTAATATGTTATCTCAAACCATTGACTGGTCAGGTAACTACGGCAAAGTTGAGATCACATCTCTTGGACAGGCATTTATTGGTGGTCATACCATTAACCAACAAGGTCAAGCAATTGAAACAGGTGGTTACATCTACGCCAATAACAACATCACGATTAACGGTGGTGGTAACAGTTCCGGTACAGGTGCTTATGTTCAAGCAGCCAGTGAATTAGTTACTCATGCAGCAGATAGTTCCATTATTATTAACGCAGCCCAAGATGTTGACATTCAAGGCTTAGTCTTACCAGGTGGTGAAGTCCAAGATGTCCGCGACACCACCGGCAAATATATGGGACGTTACGCCCATAATTTCGGCGGTAATTCTACCATAAGCGTTCATGCAGATAACCAAATTCGCATCGGTCAAAGCCTGAAAGCCGGAAAACAAATAGACCTTGTGGGCGGTATTGACTCTGTAGAACCCAACCCAGCAGACGGTTCTACCAATTATTCTGGTAGAGGAATGGTTCTCTATGGTTCAACCCAAATTTCCACTTGGCGCGAAAACAGTCAAATTAACCTGAGTGCGAAGGGAGAAGTTGATATACTCGCCCCTGCTTACACCAACGAAATTGAAGCGGCTGCTTTTTATGAACTAGCCACAGGCGTAGTTAGTCAAGATGTCACCTTGAAATTACGTTTAGATAAAGTTGGTTACTTCATTGAAGCCACTGTCACCTTACCCAAATCTGTGACAAATAATAATACTCAAGTAGGAAATTTAGTCGAAGACTTAAATACTGCTATTAAGAATGCGACTTGGACAGTTGTTAGTAGTCAAGATACTACCGCTCATGCTATTGGTAGTACCTACACTGGTTTTGATAATAATGATTTACAGGTAAAACTCCGTGAAAGTCGTTTATTATTAACCAGTTCCTATGCAACCACATTAGTTAAAACTGGTTCAACTAATGCTGATAAACTAGGTTTCACCAATCTGACTACCGATTTAACTTCAACCCTACCTTATACAGTCAAAGCCGACCAAGTAGGTTCAGTTGTGACTATTGGTTCGCCAACCGGACTAAACGGTAAATTGTATATTGCTGGTAAAGTATTGGGTTATGAAACTATTAATTTGAATAGTGGAAATTCGCCCGATGGTGTGGATATTGACTTAGACTATACAGGTTTATTAGAAACTCGTAATAGTTCAATTACCTTAAATGTTGGTACTTATGGAGTTGTTAAAGGTAATGTTATCGCCGGTGGTACAGGTTCTGATATTACTATTAACGCTACCAACACTCTTGATTTAAAAGGTAGTCTCACGGCTACTGATCAAATTAACATCAATGCAGGTACAACTATTACTACTGGACAAACCAGTGTTCATACTTTTGGTACAAGTAAAATTAATGGTAAATCAGTTAATATCACTGGTTTAAATGACGTGATTATTGACAGCACTATCGGCGAAGGTAGTGTGGGTATGACTGGTATTAATATTACCGCAACTTCTGGAGATCTAACCTTAGCCAGCACTTCTGGACGCATTATTACTGATACAAATTTGGTAATGACTGGTAAAAATATCAACTTTGAAGGAGTATTACAAAGTACCAAAGTTGATAATAATGCTAATACCAATGAAGTCTTAATTACTGCAACTAATAATATTTTGTTGATGACAGATATTATTAGTCAAGGAACAGTGAAAATGACCGCAGCTAACCAAATTCAGGGTTATAACGGTCAAATATTAGTCCAGGGAACAGGAGAAGTCCTGAATATTAACCAAACCAATGCTAACGGTAGTATTTCCTTTGGTCGGACCATCTTAACTAACGGTAAATATCAACAACAAGGCTTTGATTTAGCCAGTATTGGTAATCTCTCCATTAACGGTACAGGGACAGTTGATCTTAACTCTGGTGTGCGTCTTTTCAGTGGTACAGACAACAGTAATATTAACGTCACTGGTAATATTATCAACGTGGGCGGTTCACTCCTCGCCGGGGCGAAACTGGTTAACAACACCGTCACCTGGACAGGAAAAACCGCCAATATCAATCTCACTGCCGCAGATATAGTCACATTTGGTGGTTCAGGTGCAGACAACACCACAGGTTTAGTTGTCACCAGAGGAGGGACAGCGATCGCCACAGGTAACATCAACATTAATATTACTGGTGGTAGCAGCACCTTAGACTTCACCATGAACAGTCTAAGTTTAATTAAGAGTGATGCTACAGCCAGGTTTGCGGAAACTGGAACTCTGATTTTTGCAGATAGCACCGACAGCAAAATCAATATCACTGCTGGTAAACAAGTAGAAATTGATGGTTTAATTCAGGCTTATGATGACGGTGCAGACATCACTATTGATAGTGCAGGAATGTTATTAATTAACGGCTACCTGAAAGCAGATGATGTTCTTACCGTTGATGGTGGTGTTGGTGCTTCCGGTTACGGTTTAATGCTAACTCCCTTAATTTATCAAGACCCTCAAGGACGTTTTGTGAATAGTTCTGGGTTCTATATCAATACTAACGGTGATTATGTCAGTGCGACAGGAACTGTACTAGCTGTAGGTGCTGCACCCGTTGCCAGTGCCGAACTCCCCGCTAACCTCACCCGTGTTGGTGGCGGTACATTAGAAACAGCCACAAGCGGTATCATCAATATTTCGGCTGAATCCGGTCTGGTTTTAAGTGGTCAAATTGCACCACTTAACGATGCTAGCGTCAATCCAGATAAGGTATTTATTACCAGTGAGAATAATGCGGGTGATGTCTTTATTGACAATGCTGTGGGCGCTAAGAGTCAGATAGTCATTAAAGGTAATAATCTCTACCTACTGGACTACCAAGAAACCAACCCACTGAATGCAGTCCGTCCCAATAATGCCTTAATTCAAACCTACGGTAGCGAAACAGAAACAACCACAATTGATCCGAGTATCCAAATTAACGCATTAGGTCAAGGGATTATTGCTAAGAGTAAAGCCCCCTTATCCCGTGCCTTGGTTGACTCCCATCAGAATTTGGAAGTTATTGCTAATTCTTTAGTAGTTCAAGGTTTCTTAGATGCCAGCACCAATATTAGTTTAAATGTCTTCACCGATTTAACTGTTAACGGTTTAGTGACAGCCGCCCAAAACCTCGATATTCGGGCTGGTATTAACGCCAGTTGGACACCCAGCACCATTCGCGGCACAATTACCCGTTCTCAACTCAGTGGTGGTAATGTCTTAGTTAATGGTTCAGGTACATTACAAGCTCAGAATACTGCTACCATTCTCGCAGGGGGAACAGTCACCATTGATGCAGACTCAGCATTAGGCGCAGGTACAAAACCAGTACCTATCCCCTTCATCACTCAACGCGCCGTTACTGTACCTGTTGTCACTGGCACAAGACAAGTTGCTGATGGCACAATTCAGGTAGAAGTAGTTAACTGGATACCCAGCACTTTCACAGAACAAGTCGGTACAGATAGCGTCAGAGTTGGTAATGAATTCTTCACGATGGATACCACTCTGAGTCAAGATAGTTACTGGAATCCTACTACCAATACAGAAAAAGAATGGTTTGTAGCTGGAGTTGACTATGACGCTTCCAAAGGGAATTTTAACGAATTAACTGATGATGCAAAAAATGCCCTTTTAACCTCACTGGGTTACTATAAACTCTATGATTTTGGTTTTAGTAACGCCAAACGTGAAACTACAAGAGACGGTAATCCTACTTCTGCTCAAATTTATTGGAATCTCACCGAAACCAATGAATCTTATGCAATGGAAACCGCTAACGGACAAAGTTACCGGAAAGAGTTTATCGGTGGTAGTGACTATCAACTAAGTTCAGCCGCAGGTTATTACAACTCCTACAATACAGCCACAAATAATAGCGTTGCTACCACAATTATCAAGATTAACGTTGATGGTTGGAATGATAAATATATTAGAGTACCTGTAGGAATTGCTGGCGATTTACCCGCATTACTTCGAGTCGTTTCTCAAGGTGAAGCGAAACTATTAAATGACAGCAACAAAAATAACTTTAATGAATTGAGTACGGGAACATATTCACCTTCACAAACATGGGTGTCACAAACTGGCGGCACAACTCCTACTGGTGAGTATGTAGGTTATTACTGGGATCAAGCTACTGTTTATTATGATCAACTTACCTCAGCATTTGGAGCGTATACTAATACTTATGACCGTGGTATTGACAATGATAATACGACGGTAGTTCGCTGGGGAGTTAGTTATGATAGCAATGGTAAACGTTTGTATTCTATTAATGACGGTAGGACAGGTGGTAATGTAGCACAGACATTGCAGAATCCTGCTTGGAGAGTTCAGAGTTCAGTTAATAATAATGATATAAATGGTGTTGTGATCTCTGCACCCACAGAATATGTCTCTACTACTCGTCTAATTAATAACAGAAATCAAGTTGCAACATACACACAGTTAGTGGGTCAAATTGAGGAAAAACTTTTTGACGTAGGTATTAAAGTCACCCAGATTCAATTTGATGTTAATACAGAGAGAAATTCTGAAGAACCTTGGTATCGAGTTTGGGCAAAAATTAACAGTGAAGAGAATTTTAAAGAGTGGACATGGAACGATTCGTCCCGTACGGATAATCTTAATGATATACTCATATCCAAGTCAGATCTAAAATATAATGCCACTTACCGGTTATTCTGGGAATTCCGTGAAGATGATGGTGATGGTAATTGGGTTGTCAGTAGTAATGACACTATTATTGGTACCTATGACAGTAATATTGTGACTATTCCCCAAAGCACCACTTCTTATAGTCGCGAGGTTTCCAGTAGTACTAGTTGGGACAGTAGTTGGGGAAAACTATCTTATTCCATTGATGTCAATTCATCCTGGAGGAAAACTAGCGATAAGTCTGAAACATTTAATGACTATAAATACAATTGGGAATCTGTTTACAAACCCATTTATGACACCCGGTTACAAACTTCTTGGCAGTGGGTAACAAATACCCAAGATATTTACGATAACCGTCCCCGTTACGAAACTCGTGATATTCAAGTCAAGAGCGTTTCCATAGACACCCAGACTAAATGGCGTACTGATAACATTACAGAAGATCAAACCATTTGGGTAACAGAACGTCAAACCTCAAATGACCAAACGGCTTACGGTCAATTTGCAGGTGACTCCATTAGTGCAGCTAACGGTATTACCATTGATGCCACAGGTAACATCAGCATCACAGGTAAACTGGCCGCTAACGGGACAACAGGTAACATTAATATCAGCAGTTTGGGTCAAGTTAATATCCAAGGTAAACTCCCTACAGGCAGCAATACAAGTAATACCTTAGCTGCACCTAGCTATATTTATGCCAAAAATAACCTGGATGTTACAGGTACAAGTGTTTCCGTCCTTGATTCCAGCGAATTATATGCGATTAACAATACTGGTAAAGTTACTATCACCAGTACCTCATCCACCGGTGACATCAACTTTGCCGGTGCAATTAATGCCGGAACAACGGCTACATCTGGAACTCAAATCCAATTAAATGCAGGTAATGACCTAATTATTAAGGGCATACTGAATGCAGGTAATGGAATTACTGGTTTGGCTGGTAATAATGGAGGTAACGGTAATATCACAGGTGATGTTAATACTTATATCGCCACAGGGACAAACGGCAATATTACCTTAACTGGGGAAACAACATCGGGTAATAAGATTGACTTACCTTCTGGTTTATTAACTACCGGAACCCTGAATTTAACTGCATCTCAGGGCAGCATTAACAACTATTTGGTTACTAATGGAGTAATTCAAAATGGTTTAATTAGTGCTACTACCATGAACCTCAATGCTAAATCTGGTATTAGTGCTAACCTGACAGCCACAACTTTGAATGTGACTAACAGCAGTAACGGTAATATTGACCTAGTTGTAGATCGGAAATCAACTACCGATGTTCAAGCCACAATTACCACAGCTAACGGTAATATTGACATTGATTCTGTGAACGGGATTCGGTTATTAAATGTCACTGCGTTAGGTTCAGGTAACGACATTAATATTACGGCTGGTGATACTGTTACTGTTGATAAACTCAAAGCGGCTGATCTTCTCAACATCACAACCAACGGTGCATTAACTCTGGATCTTGATACAGCCTTGGATTTATCTGCGGGTACTTCCATGACTCTCTCCGCAGGTAGCATCACTCGCAATAATACTAACCGGATTAGTGCCAATAGCTTAGATATTAATTCTGCTGGTACTGTTGATCTTCTTTACATCCAAGTTAGCAACCTCAGCTTTGAAGTTGGTGGCACAGGTAACGTAGATATTGACAACATTGGTAATCTTAACCTCACTGCCGGTCAAGTTGGCAATGGTAACTTTACCCTCAGCAATAGCGGGACATTAACTGCAACCTTAGTTCAATCAACTACCAACTCTCAGGCGCATACCTTCAATTTAACTTCCTCTGGTAACATGACCATTGGCAAGATAGACGCTGGAGTTTATAGTGATTACGACGGTAGCGGTAACTTAATCTCCTACAGTCAGATTAACCTGACTGCGAATAATGGCGGTGACATACTTGCACTCAACTCTAATGATAATATTGCTGAATTAGTCGCTGTTAAAGCTAACCTTACCGCCACAGCTACAGGTAGTGATATTGGTTTGTTAGAAGTTGATTTATCGGAAATTACCGCCACTGCTGATGGAACTATCAACATTGAAGGTATCGGTAAATTAGCATCGGGCGCGAATCGCACCTTAAATGTGCCGAGTATGACATCTAACGCAGGTAGTATTTATCTATCCAATTTAGGCACGTTAAGCACTAACTCTGGTTTAAGCGTTCCCACTAGCTCAGGAACTATCCAATTAGTCAGTAAACAAGATGATTTGGTCATTGATCCTGCTGGTAGCGATAAAACCCTGAGCGCCAATACTTTAATTCTTCAAGCTACCCAAACCTTAGATATTGACTCAACCATTACCCTAGATGCTATTAACCTCACCCTTAATGGCGAAGGTGGTGTGCGTCTACCCATCATCAAGACAAATGATCTCACCTTTGAAGTAGGTTCAGATAACATCATCATTTCGCCTGAATCCTTTGCTAATCTGACTGCTAAGACTCCTGGTGGAGAAACTATCATTAATTTAGTGGCACGAGGTAACTTACAAAGCTCTGGTACTTATGCAGGTTATTATCAGTATCGAGATATCTACACCAACACGACCTATTATCTCGATAGCGCTGATATTTCCCAAGCTACTGTTTATAACACCGCTCTAACGGCTCTCACACAAGCACAAAAAGATAGTCTCACCTTAGCAGCCGTATTAAGTACCATTTCTTCCCAAGAACGGGAAACCCAAAGCGGTATGTATGCTTACTTCGATGACACTGACAATAATAATGTCTTCGATGGTAGTGAACGAGTTTATTATAAAGAATCTCCCGATAGCAGCACAGTTTATAGTCGTCAAATCAATCAATCTGGAAACTATAGTTCTGGTTACTATGCTTACTCTGTCACCGAAAATATAGCAGGTCAAGTTCCTGTTAATAAAATTATCTATACTACCGAGTCTGACTATAATGTAGTCGCACAAAACCCTAATTATACTGACGTACAAATCTTCTTTACCGCAGTTAGTAATGGCTTGAACCTGAAAGCGAAAACAGTCAGTAAGCTAGCCGGTAGTATTGAATTAGCACAACCTGTCGGCGAATTACAGGATAACACTACTAGCAGATTTAACGTCACTGCAACTAACCTCATCCTCAACGCCCAAAAAGACTTAGGTAATATCAACTTCCAGCAAATGTTAGCTACTGCTAGTTATGTGGAAATTAGCATGGGTGCTGATTTAGTCTTTAATGGTTCACCTAGTACATCTCAACTGGTTGTTGGTTCTACGGGTTACTATAATGGCAATAGCCTTATTGGTGGTAGTGTCACCACGGCTGAGGGTACAACCTTAAATGCGGGGACGATTGAAGTTACAGCCCTGAAAAATATTGATATTGACACAAACTCAACTAACCTGACAGCCACAGCAATGGGTAACGGTTACATCCGAGTTGACTCCACTGGGACTCTGACTCTCAATCAAGTTCAAACTGATGGAAGTGTGACTCTCACAGGTACAGGAATCTTCGGAGGTAACAACTCACGAGATATTCAAGCTAATGCTGTTAGTTTGACTTCTAGTAGTGGTATTGGTAGTAGTAGCAATAGTCTACAAATGACTGCTAATAGCCTGACTGTTCCCAGTGGTAGCGGTGCTGTGTATGTGGATAATTACGGTGCATTGAGTGTTAATGGAGTTAGTTTGAACAGTGGTAATCTTAATATTGCTACCCATAGTCCTTTGACAATTAGCGGAAGTATCATCACATCTGGTACCATTACCTTGAATGCAGGAGAATCTGCTAGTAGTGGCGATGATTTGACCATTAACAGCGATATTCAAGGTAGTAGCATCATTTTAACCGCAGGAGACAATTTCACACTGAACAACGCTTCAATTAAGGCTTCTGGTGCAGTCCAAATTACTGTAGACCAAGGTACAACAGATGTGGGCGTTGGTAGTACAGTCGGAATTTACGGTTATATCACTTCTACAGGCGTAACCATCAACACAGGTAACGATAACGATACCATCAATTTAGGCAGTTCTAGTTCTCCTTACAGTGGCGCGACAGGAACATTTACTGTTAATGGTGGTAGTGGCACAAATGCCCTCAATATTGATAATAGTGGCGATACAGTTGGTCGTTCTGCCACCGTAAGTTCAACCCAAATCGTCGGTTTGGGTGCAACTATTAACTACAGTCAATTTCAGGACATTAACATTAAATTTGGTTCTGGTAATGATGTGATCAATCCCAATTCAAGCGTTACTGCAAACTTAGTAGTTGATGGTAATACTGGTTATGATGTCATTGGCCAAGACTATTCCACCCGCACAGATAACCTTAACCTGACAATTGATTTAGTTAACTTTATCTCCAGTGGTGGTTTCGACTCTCAAGACTTTGAAGAATACGGTATTATCTTAGGCTCTGGTAATGATACTGTCACCTTAATTAATCCCAGTGTCAGCAATATTGGTGGTAACTTAAACTTCAGTATTAAAGGTAATGCAGGTAGCGATAACTTAAATCTCGACTACTCTAGTAATACCAGTGGTTATAACCAAAATGTGACGGTAAATAATACCTACGTTGACGGATTTGGTTTAAGTAGTCGTCTGCAATATAGCACCATTGAAGCTTTAGCTGTTCAACTCGGTTCTGGTGCAGATACTATTAATCTCACTAATAACTTTACTGCTGGTACATTAGACTTCAACACCGGCAGTGGTAATGATGCACTCACTCTCATAAGTAATTCAGGTCAAACAAACTTGTATACAGAAGCGGGTGCTGATACAGTCCGCATTAAGACTATTAGTGGTGCAACAACAGTAAGTTCGGGTACAGAAGACGATAATATCCAGATTTATAACGACAGCAACACGGTAGATAATATTGCTGCTTCATTAACAATTAGTGGGGATGCTGAGACT
>NZ_JAAVWA010000057.1:0-12261 GCF_017355725.1 Anabaena sp. 54 | reverse complement strand
CGACGCTCTTCCGATCTGGGGAGTGGGGGGAGTGGGGGGAGTTGGGGAGAAATTTCTTCCTTCTGAACTCCTGATAGCGCAGCGTGGCGTTAGCCATACTCCTGATCTTATGTCAAAGCATTAACTGAAACTTTACCTGCTACAGTGAGAGCGATCGCCTTCAATGCTTTAGCAGCGGCTGAATTAGGTTCACCAATAACTATCGGCACACCACTATCACCCCCAATTCTGGTAGAAATTTCTAATGGTACACATCCTAACAGAGGAACTCCTAATTCTGCGGCTGTTTTTGAACCACCACCAGAACCAAAAATGTCATATTGCTTATCCGGTTGATCTGGGGGAATAAAATAGCTCATATTTTCGACAATTCCCAAAACTGGAACATTTAACTGCTGGAACATCCGCAACCCCTTCCGGGAATCCAACAAAGCTACCGTTTGTGGTGTAGTCACAATAACTGCCCCTGCCATTGGTACTGATTGGGCTAAAGTTAATTGAGCATCACCAGTCCCTGGGGGCATATCCACAATTAAATAATCCAGTTCTCCCCATTCCACTTGATAAAGAAACTGACGAATCACACCATTCAGCATCGGACCGCGCCAAATTACTGGCTGATCTCGATCAATCAAAAAGCCCATGGAAACAAGCTTGACACCATGATTAAACGCCGGTTCGAGAATGTCCCCTGCCTCTGTAGACCGGACATTAATTTTAGCATCGCTTAAACCCAACATAGTAGGATCATTGGGTCCATAAATATCTGCATCTAATAAACCAACCTTAGCGCCAGTTTGCGCTAAAGCAACGGCGATATTTACAGCAACTGTGCTCTTACCAACGCCACCTTTACCGCTAGAAACAGCAATAATATTTTTTATCCCAGGTACACCGTTGCGGTCTGGTAAGCTTTTTTGCTGGGGTGTTTCCGCTGTTACTTCTATACTCACATCTGTAACACCAGGGAGCTTTTTAACAGCTTTTTGACAATCTTCGACAATAAACTCCCGTAAAGGACAAGCCGGAGTGGTCAACACCAAAGTGAAACTAACCTTGCCACCGTCAATTTTGACGTTGCGAATCATATTTAACTCTACCAGACTTTTGCGAAGTTCTGGATCTTCTACTGGTCGCAACACTTCTAGGACTGCGTGGGAATCTAGGACATCATACATAGTGTGTTTACCGTTGCCGCTGACTATAAAGCTTAAAAAATTTTCATTGACAGATACTAGAATCTTAACTTTATTGGGGTAATTGTTTAGTTGTCAGTTCTGAGAAACCTTTCGTTTAACGGCGAGTCTGTGAATGTAGAATCTTAGCGAACTTATCCCTAAAATTATCAATCATCCTGATATTAACAGTTCAATCTGTGCTAGAACCGCGATGCCAGCAGTTAATCCAGGATATCAAAAGTTGCAGCTTAGGAAGGGCTGGTAAAATATATATCCCTTGATCAGTATTAATCCCCCATTTTTTTTAGCTGTTGATATTGCATATTCTGAAAAAACGTTATAACTTGTTAAGTTGTAGGGGAATAATTTATTTTGTCATCGCAATAGCCAATTGTTAATTAAGTAGATATACTACATTTAAGTGGTTCTACATACACAAGAATCCACGTTTCTAGAAATTCAAAAAACTGTTAAATATGATGCAGTTTACAATACCTTTGCCATTTCTTATAGATTGGGTTGAGTGACAGTGTAACCCAAGGCATTTACTGGATTATGGCTCTCAACGCCACCTACGAATCAAGGCTTTTTTCAGTTTGTCAAAGGTATTGAGTTTAATTTTGGTATTGACTCATATTTAGTATTTTGAATGAATTGATATTTGCTATTTCAAAGTTATGATGAAAATGGCATTAGAGAAGAATTAAAGGTGCATCTACTCCCAACAAGTATACTATCTAAATGGAGTTAGTCTGGTAATGCAACTAAACAAATTAGAGACAAGTAAAAATATAGAAAATGAAGCTTGGCTTGCATTAGAGAATTCAATTCTCTACTACAAAGGTCAGCCCGTTGGTACTGTAGCGGCTTATGATTCATCCGTCGAAGCATTAAATTATGACCAATGTTTTATCCGGGATTTTGTTTCCTCGGCGTTAATTTTTTTGATTAAAGGCAGAACAGATATTGTCAAGAATTTCCTAGAAGAAACATTAAAGTTACAGCCGAAAGAAAAGGCATTAGATGCCTATAAACCCGGTAGAGGATTAATTCCAGCTAGTTTTAAAGTTGTTTCTGCCAATGGGGAAGAGTTTTTAGAAGCTGATTTTGGTGAACACGCGATCGCCAGAGTCACACCTGTAGATTCTTGTTTATGGTGGTTAATTTTATTACGTGCTTATGTAGTTGCTACTCAAGATAATTCCCTGGCTTATCAACCAGAATTCCAAACAGGAATTAGGTTAATTATGGACATCTGTTTAGCTAATCGGTTTGATATGTACCCGACGCTATTAGTTCCTGATGGCGCTTGTATGATAGACAGACGCATGGGAATTTATGGACATCCTTTAGAAATTCAAGTTCTATTTTTTGCCGCTTTACGTGCAGCGCGAGAACTACTAATTTGTAAAGGTAATGAGGATATTGTCGAAGCAATTGATAACCGCTTACCTTTATTATGTGGTCATATTCGTCAGCATTACTGGATAGATATTAATCGTCTGAATGCAATTTATCGCTTTAAGGGTGAGGAATACGGAAAAACGGCGGTTAATCTTTTCAATATTTATGCCGATTCCTTACCTTATTATGAGTTAGATAAATGGCTACCGAAAAAAGGTGGTTATTTTGCCGGAAATGTCGGACCATCACAAATGGATACTCGGTTCTTCACCCTCGGAAATTTGATGGCTGTAATTTCTGACCTTTCCACAGAAGAACAGTCCCAAGCAATTATGAATTTGATTGAAAAACGATGGGATGATTTAGTCGGAGATATGCCCGTTAAAATCTGTTATCCGGCTTTACAAGGTGAAGAATATCGAGTCGTCACAGGATGTGACCCCAAAAATATACCTTGGTCATATCATAATGCTGGTAGCTGGCCTGTCTTAATGTGGATGTTAGCAGCAGCAGCGGTGAAAACAAAAAAACCACAGTTGGCAGAAAAAGCTATTGCAATTGCTAAAGTCAGATTATCGGAAGATGAATGGCCAGAATATTATGATGGAAAAAAAGGCAGATTAATTGGTAAACAAGCAAGAAAGTATCAAACTTGGACAATTGCTGGTTATTTATTAGCGCAGGAACTCATAGATAATCCTGATTATTTACCATTAATTAGTTTTGATAAGTTACCTCCAGATGTGGTTTCTAGAGCCTGTGAGTTTGAAGTTGGTGGGATAGATCCTTACATGAATCCTTAAACCTAATTTTATCTGAAAACCGTAGGGTGGTTTAGTTATGAAAAACAAGATCCCCGACTTCTTAGAGAAGTCGGGGATCTGACTCTTGCAATGTATCCCTACGGGACGCTAAGCTGTTACGCAGCTAAATTTGATAACCATAATTTACTTGAACTTTGTAGTGCGGGCATCTTGCCCGCTAGAATTAGAGACTTCCAAATAAAAAAATGTCCCAAAACTGATGCAGAAATTCTCTCTCTGTGTACTCTGTGCCTCTGTGGTTCGTTTCTTAGGATAATTTATTTCTTGGAAGTCTCTTATACAAACTAAATGCACAACAGCTTAGTGTTTGTGTACAGAATCATAGATTATTTATGAGATTTTAACCATTCTTCCAGGTCGGTAATGTCTATAAAGTCTAATAATGCTTCTCCCAGGTCTTCTAGTTGTTCTATTGTGAGGTTGCTGATAGTTTCGATGTAGTTACCACTCAATTTCCCAAATTGCTTGGATAATATACGCACCAATAAGTTTGTTGCTTCTTCCTGCTTTGCTTCTTGATATACCCTAGTTTGCTTAATATCACTAACTAAAAACATCGCTTCAATCTCCTGACGGCTTAATTGTGAAAATTTGGACAACAAAACAGTCTCTAACAATTCTATAATACCTTGTTTTTCTCTGTTATTATCAATCTCTGTCTTTGTTCTTGCCATGAGATTTTTGACTAATTCTGGTGCTTGGGTTTCTTTACTGACAATTAATTCAATTAACCCCACACCAATTGAACCAGGTGGTAGTTCATCTAAATAAATGCGTTTGATTCTCCCACTATCAATTAATTCTTGTTGGTAATTAGTTAATACTTCTACATCTAAACTCCGTTTAGCAAATAAAGCTACTGCTTGCCAATCTTGTACTGGTTTAAATTGATTGAGATAAATGTTTATTTCTGCTATTAATTCCCAATAAAAATCAAGTTTGGGTTGGAATTGCACTTCGACAAAATAGATGGGTTTTTCCAAACTATCTGGCATGAAAATACCATCAAATCGAAAGGCTTTTTCTTTAACTTCGACGGAAGTAAAATTATAACCTTGAGCATTTTCTATTGGTTGTCCGAGCAATTCAAACAATAGAGTGTGAAAAGTGAGAAAAATTTGATAAAATATTGTATCTGTGTGCATAGTTTATAATATTGAGCCAGTTAAGTCTTCGGTTTCCCTACCAAGCTAACTGGCTCGGTTTTATATTTGGATATAGTCACCCACATCACTGGGTTTGAGTTTGGACTCTCTGGTGTACGCTTGATAGAATCCCTCCTATCAACTCTGACTGTAGAGAGTGCTGGCGAGGAAGACCCGAACACAACACGAAAACCGAGATTATTGTCTTGATTACGCGCGTTGTTCCTGTTACGATTCGCCGAACGGCAATTGATAGCATTGTTGTACCAAGAACCGCCCCGTTTAATAACTCAACCCCAAGCTATGTGCCATACATACTAAGAAGTATAAGCAAGGATAGCCACCCTCAATTTACAATATCCGAATATTAATCAGCGATATCGTTTACAAGTCTTTATTGTCGGGTCAGAAATGATAACTTCGGTAAAAATAAACATTTCGATATCTGACGCACCCTACTAAATCAAAAAAATTTGATCGCCTGACGGCGAGGGGTAAGGGTAGAGAAGAAAGAGAAGAGCGCAAAAGCGCAAGAGGGTAAAGGGCTAAGAGAATCCTGGCGAGGAAGACCCGAACACAACACGAAAACCGAGATTAACGCCTTGATTACGCGCGCTGCCCCTGCTACGACTCGCCGAACGGCAAATGAAAGCATTGCTGTACCAAGAACCGCCCCGAAATATATAAGCGCGATTATCTTCTTCATTTACCTTCAATTCTCCCCAAACTTCATTACCATTACTTTTTAAACGCGCTGGTTTTTCGCTATAACTGTCGTGAAATTCATCCAAACACCATTCCCAGACGTTCCCGTGCATTTGATATAAGCCCCAGGGGTTAGGGGTGAAACTATCCACATTTACGGTACATTCTCGATATTTGCCCTTGGGGGTATCCGCATAAGGATAATTGCCGTTATAGTTAACTTGATCAGTTGTAATAGTCTTACCAAAAGCAAAGGCTGTAGTTGTTCCAGCCCGACAGGCATATTCCCATTCTGCCTCTGTGGGCAATCTGACAGCCCGCTTTGTTTGTTCAGATAGCTTTTCACAAAAAGCCTGGGCTTCGTGCCAGGAAACGCCAATTACAGGCTGCTTATCGCCTTGAAACTCGGAATTATATTGCTCACATGGCTTAGTTTTCATGACAGCGTACCATTGGGCATT
The DNA here is from genome assembly GCF_017355725.1 of Anabaena sp. 54. Lineage (NCBI taxonomy): Bacteria > Bacillati > Cyanobacteriota > Cyanophyceae > Nostocales > Nostocaceae > Anabaena > Anabaena sp. 54. The sequence continues at coordinate 6,544 of NZ_JAAVWA010000057.1, read as the reverse complement.
GGTAACAGCATATTTGCCCATTAAAAACTCTTGCAGATACACCTCATGCTGGGGGGTAGACCAATCTAACCATTCTTCAGCCTCTTCACGCTCTACGTTATATTTCAGGGCATTTTCTAGGGCTATTTGGCGTTCCTCTGGGGGCATTCCCATCATAAACTTCCCTGCTGGCACACGAACCAGTTCTATGGTTAAGCCTTGACCTAAATTTACAGTCAACTCCTGGCGTTTTGCTGCTGCTATTTTCTGTCCCTGTTCCTCTGAAGAACCTCTCTCCAAACCTCTCTCCTGGGAGGAGAGAGGCTTTGATTTCTCCCCCTTCCCTGGTAGGGGCTTATTTGACAATCTCCCAAAGGCTGCAATGGCTTTCATATCCTGTCCACCTGCGGCCACGTTCACACGCACCCATAACTGAAAAGCTAAATCAAAATTTCCTTCAATTTCTGCTTGCATAGCATCTTCTCTCAGGGTGCTAATATCCCTGTCAGTGGCAGATTTAGGCAATAAAATATAATGCAATTTTGTAGCAGGTTCTATGGCAGCATAGGGAGTCTGAGGATAATTTTTATGCTTTTGGGTCAATTGGGGAACTTGATAGCGCAAATAGTTATACAACCGTTCAACCGTCGCGCAGTTGCTTTCACCTTGAATTTTCAACCCATTGAGTAATACATGAGTAAAAGCACCCTGTTGAATTTCCTCAATTTCGTAGGAAACCTGACTGGGACTACAGGAATAAAAGGTAATCACACCTTGCTGTTTTTCTTCACCAATTCCCAAACCTGCGCTTTTTTGACCAGTGCTGCGACAAGCATCAATAAATAAAACTATATTATCTGCACCACTGCGCCGTAACCGTTCTGTGATGTAGGTAATGGGAATTGCTAAATTGGGTACAGTGCGAGGATTTCCATCTATGGGTAATAAATAATCTCGTCCTTCGTGGGGCATCCCATGACCGCTAAAATAGAACCAGAGAGTATCCCCAGATTCTAAAAAAGGCTGTTCAAAGCGATCATTGAAAAAGCTGTTTAGTGTACCGTAGGTTGGTTGAGTTTTCTTTCCCAGGCTGTTGCGCGGTGAATCATCAGAGAAAAAATATAGATACTCTGGTTGTACACCTAAACCAGTTGAAAAATAATCGCGCACCCGTTCTGCATCAGTTTTTGCATACTGGAGGCACTGAATTTCGTCATATTCGTTAACGCCAATGACAACAGCGCAATTCTTAGCCATATTGCGGTCAATTTACAGGTGATTGGGGTGATGAACGCTTAAATTTTAGCTCAATTGCGCCTTTACCAGCAGCCTTTACACCCGTACCCAGCAATTTAATTTCACCTTCACTACTAATTTCTACCGTGAGGGTAATTTCATCAAGCTGGAGTTCCCCTTGGGTTTCGACTTGCTTCTGAACATTACTAAACACACCACTGATTACACCCACAAAGTGCGACATTTGCTTCGCTAAGGTGCCGGCTGTAATGCGACTGTTTTTTATTTCTTCATCCGTAACCGCAGGACTACTGTAAGGATTACCATTACCTCTAACAGCTTTCATCCCTTGTTTTGAACCATTATCAGAACTACTTGCGGTGACAATCCACAGTTCTTCATCTTGCCAGTTTTTGTCTATCATGTTACTTTCTCACACCTGCTGTGACAATTCTCGCACATAAGTAGGTGAACACAATAAAACCAAACTGTGTAAAGAAATGTAAAATCCCCCAAACCCTCTTCACTCTTGCCTTTTGCCTTTTGCCTCTTGCCTTGCCATAACGACGATTTTCAATGCTAACCTACTTAAGTGAAGTGTAATTTGTGATGAAGTTGTCTGAATCAGGATGTCCAGGATTTAAGGATGAACAGGATTAGGATGGGAATATTTTCAGGCGTTGCTGATTAAGGGTAAGCTGTTACGCAGCTAAATTTGATAACCATAATTTACTTGAACTTTGTAGTGCGGGCATCTTGCCCGCTAGAATTATACAAACTAAATGCACAACAGCTTATAAATTTTAGTCTCACGCAAAAGCGCAAAGACGCAAAGGTAAGATTTTTAAAGGTTCAATTTGGAAATTTCATACCTCAATTCAGCAACGCCTATTTTCAATAGGTGTTTTGATGATTTTGGTACATAAGTGTAATTTGTGATGGAGTTGTCTGAATCAGGATGTCCAGGATTTAAGGATGAACAGGATTAAGATAGGAACATTCAAAATATTTGACACTCCCCGCCATAAATGGACGGGGATTCTTAAGACCAAATAAATAATCTTAACGGCGATATCAATGCGCCTCTACTGATTCCACTAGAATTTAATCCTAGCTTTACCGCTACTTTTCTGAAAATATTAGCTGCACCGTTGCAATCTGCATTGATTTTTGTACCATCTTGAGAATGGTACAAACCCCGGCTAACTCTTCTTCCTGACTCTTTCCACCCTTCAGGTTTTGCACCGAATGTAGGTAGAAAATCATTGTCTAGAAACGATGTTTTTGAGGTATAAGATTCTTCAGTTTCAACGAACTTAATGCCGTATTGTTCACACAGTTGAGCAATGCGGTTTTTTAATCTTGCGGTAGGAACTTGGACAAATTTTTGATTAGTTTTAGAACCTAAATTTATAGAATCTTTTTGTCCAACGTTCCAGCCAAAAACGACAGTCCCAATTTTATGATCAATGCAATGGTTGATTACGATTCTAGCTGCTTTATTAGTAGCGTCCCTCATCCGGCGATTCCGCTTTTCAGTTATTGACGCTAATTGCTTAGACCAAAAACCTTGAAGTTGATTTTCTTTGAGAACCGAAACTCGTTTGTTGTACCATTGATTCACTGATTTTAACTTGCGTCCGTCAATCAGAAATGACGTACCAACGTTACTGACACAGGTTAGCCAGTTGTTCAACCCGTGATCAATTGATAAAACATTCTCAATATTTACGTCGGGCTTGTGAGAAGTTATTTTATAAATTAACTCCAAATAAAATTCATTATTCCTTGGCAGTATGCGGTATTCTTTGATGTCCTTATGCTCTAAATTAGAAGGCATGGGAACATAAAAAGCGTTAAGCCCAAACCAAACTTTCACCTTACTACCCATCGGAAATCTTAGCTTACCGTTCTTTAGTTTAATAGCTTGTCCAGGAAAAGTTACGAGATTTAATCCAGGTTTTCGGTATCCAGGTAGCTTAGGTTTTTGAGTGACTGTACCATTTTTAATCCCTTTCAAAAGTCCAATATAAGACTTGAACGATTCCGCCACAGTTGTTAAACATTGCTGTGCAGCTTGAGAATACATTGCCCCAAAATGTGAATTACTTGCTAACTCACGATGCAAGTCAAACTTACCAGGAATTTTACCCGTCTTAAAAAACAATTGTCTGGCATAATAAGTCCCACAATTAGCAAGTTTATTTGACTCCCCACATAAGAACTCAAGAACCGCTCCTAATTCATTGTTGGGACTGATTAGTATTTGCTGGCATCCATACATTGCGTTTTTCTCCCTTTGTCTTATAATAACACAATGTACTAACAACCGCAAGACATTATGAAAGATAAAACAGTATCAGTCCGACTCTCAGAACGCAGAAAACATAAGCTGTTTTTATATGCAGCGCAAAGAGAGAAAACAGTTACCGCATTGATAGAAGATTGGGTAGATAGCTTGAAACTCAAGGATAATATTGAAGGTGGTTAAAACCGCCCGTGTCGTTTTTCATCCCCTGTCTGAAGCACGAAAGACGGAACTAGCGTTCCTGTTTCTCAGGGGCTTTCAAACTTCCCGGTTTCCCTTGTAAATTAAGTAGTGAGACAGAATTAATTACACAATATTATTGCGTAAGCGTTGCGTGGCGTTAGCCATATGGAACGAAGTGAAATGAAGCAATCGCCAGGGTTGTGATTGCTTCCCTTCCCTCGCAATGACTGTAAATATTTTTGTCCAATTACTTAAGTGTACCAATTTCAACCAAAGTAAACAGGATGATTATCTTTCATGACCAATCCCCGCCAACTCGCCTTTATTGCTCTTAAAGAAGTACACAAAGGAGCTTATGCTGATGTTGCCCTAGACCGAGCGCTACAAAAATTTAAGTTACCCGACGCAGATCGCCGATTAATGACAGAATTAGTCTATGGGAGTGTGAGAAGACAACGCACTTTAGACGCTATTATTGACCAACTTGCTACAAAGAAAATTCAGCAACAACCAAAAGACCTTCGCACAATTTTACATCTGGGTTTTTATCAACTGCGTTATCAAGAAAGAATTCCCGTTTCTGCGGCTGTAAATACCACCGTCGAATTAGCAAAAGAAAATGGTTTTCCTGGTTTAACTGGGTTTGTCAATGGTTTATTACGTCAATATCTCCGACTTGCAGAAAAGTCATCAGAACCGCTAAAGTTACCAGAAAATCCAGTAGAAAGATTGGGAATATTACACAGTTTCCCTAATTGGATAATTGAGGTTTGGTTAAAAGAATTGGGTTTTGCAGAAACAGAAAAACTTTGTGCTTGGATGAATCAAACCCCAACAATTGATTTACGAGTAAATATCCTGCGTAGTTCTTTAGAAGAAGTAGAATCAGCTTTTGCATCTGCTGGTGTCTTAGTTAAACCTATTCCCCATTTACCCCAAGCTTTACGATTAATTGGTAATAACGGCGCAATTCAAAATTTACCTGGTTTTCATGAAGGTTGGTGGACTGTCCAAGATAGTAGCGCTCAATTAGTTGGTCATTTACTTGACCCTCAACCCGGTAATGTGGTGATTGATGTTTGTGCTGCACCAGGGGGGAAAACCACCCATATTGCTGAGTTAATGGGAGATAAAGGCAAAATTTGGGCTTGTGATAAAACTGCTTCCCGGTTACGGAAATTAAAAGAAAATGCTCAACGTCTAAATTTACAATCTATCGAAATTTGTTCAGGAGACAGCCGCAATTTACCGCAATTCTACAATTTGGCTGACCGTGTATTGCTTGATGCTCCTTGTTCGGGTTTGGGAACTATGCACCGTCACGCTGATGCGCGTTGGCGACAAACACCGGCTTCTGTTCAAGAACTTTCCCAATTACAAAAAGAATTGTTATCACACAATGCAACTTTTGTCAAGACTGGCGGCGTTTTAGTTTATGCCACTTGTACACTGCATCCAGCGGAGAATGAACAGGTAATTTCGGAGTTTTTAGCCGCAAATCCCCATTGGCAAATTGAACCTCCTAGCTTTGATTTTGCCGATATTTCTCCCCTGGGGTGGTTGAAAGTTTGGCCTCACCAACAGGATATGGATGGTTTTTTTATGGTGCGCTTAAGAAAAACTAAGGATTCCGAGTGAATACCAATAGTGATTGTAAGATTTAATCAAAGCCCGAATCTACCAGAGGAGGCAGTGATGGTTAATCATTCTCATGTAAAAAACCTAGTAAAAATCCTGATTGGAGCAGCTTGGATTGATGGCAAAATCCAACCAGAAGAACGGCAATATCTGCGAGAAATAGCCCAAGTTAAAGGTTTAGCCAATGATCCAGAGATTAAACCTTGGTTGTATGAATTAGTGCCAGTCAAGCCAAATGAGTGTTATCAATGGGTCAAGGAATATTTAGGCGATCGCCCAACTCAGGAAGATTACGAGGATTTAATTGAAGCTATCAGTGGCTTAATTTACAGTGACGGTGATGTAGCCGTTGAAGAAGCAAGACTCCTCTCTCAATTGGAAGAGTTAAGCAAGTCTAGTGAATCTCACCCCAGTATCCATATAACTTTGCTCAAACAGATTAAAAAACTTTACCGTCGTTGGGTGGATGTACAGAATTAGGTAATGGGTAATGGGTAATGGGTAAGAGAACTCCACAAAAAAGATGAACTGCTTGCAGCAGCGCCTCGCTATCCAATCTTGTGGGATGGGCATCTTGCCCGTCCTTGTATTATTGGCAGGCAAGATGCCTGCACCACAAGAAATTTTGGGATATTTTTTTAATTGGAAGTCTCTAATGGGTAATGGGTAAAACATTCTTGCCAATGACCAATCACCAATCACCAATTACCGAATCTATTCCTTTTCTACCTTGGGGATAATGTCAGGGCGTTCCTTATTTTCCCAACCGGGGGGACGTTTGGAGTTGTACCAGGCAATTGAACCAATGGTGATAGCAGCGACAAAACCCACTACATACACCAAAGTAAAAGCTAGGGGAAAGTGATTTCCGGTATCTGGTACTTGGACTTGGAGCAATAAATAACTCATGACTATATTCGTCTAATGTAGGTTACACTTCTTAACAAAGTATAAACTGAGTTAATCACCTACATCTACCCCAGGAAAAATCTTTGCTGTTTCTAGGGAATAGGGAGTAGGGGAGCAGGGGGCGGGGGAGTAGGGGGAGTAGGGGGAGTAGGGGGAGTAGGGGGAGTAGGGGGAGTAGGGGGGGTAGGGGGAGTAGGGGGAGTAGGGGGGGTAGGGGGGGTGGAGGGGGAGTTTCTTGTTTGTGTCTTGTTTGTTGTTTGTGGTGTGGTTGGGAGGAGCGTCGTGTAGGGA